>JAKARG010000013.1:16868-18015 GCA_021819345.1 Actinomycetes bacterium
CCGATCTGGCCCGGGGCCTGGCGTCCCGACGCGCCGGGACCGTGGGCCTTCTGTTCCCGAACCTGAGTGTCTCCCGAGACGCCGAGGACGAGTCGCCCCTCTACCTCGACGAGGTGATCCGGGGGGCCGAGAGGGCGGCGGCCGAAGCCGACCAGGCGGTGCTCATCGCCGCCGTTCGGGAGAGGCCCCGCCTGGCCCTGGCGTACTCGATCCTGAGCAAGGTAGACGGGCTCGTCGTCCTGGCCAGGACCCTGCCCGACCGGGACATCGAGACGATCGCGCGCAGCGTCCCGGTCGTGCTGCTCGCGAGCGTGCCGACCGAGGCCCGCTCCGAGCATGCCTCGGTCGACAACCGGGGTGGTGCCAGGGAGCTCGTCCGCCACCTCGTTGAGGTGCACGGCTACGAGGACTTCGCCTTCATCGGTGGGCCACCAGAGTCCCCCGACGCCTCGGAGCGGTTCGCCGGCTTCAAGGAGGCCCTCTCCGCTGCAGGCCTCCAGGTCGCTAGGGCACCCCATGCCCGTGGTGGCTTCACCGAGGCCGGTGGCAAGGAGGCCGTGCGGAGCCTCCTAGACTCCGGCCGGCTCGCACGGGTGCTCGTGTGCGCCAACGACGAGATGGCGGTGGGGGTGCTCTCCGTGCTGGGCGAGGAAGGCCTCCGGGTGCCGCAGGACGTGGCTGTGACCGGCTTCGACGACATCGGTCTCGCACGCCACCTCGACCCTGCGCTCACCACCGTCCACCAGCCGATGCGAGAGCTCGGCGAGCGCGGCGTCGAGCTCCTGCTCGCCCGGCTGGAAGACCCGAGCTCGTCGCCGAAGTCGGTGCTCCTCCCGACCCGACTGGTGATCCGAGGTAGCTGCGGATGTGGGCGCTCGAGGGACAGTCGCAGACCGGCGCACAGCCATCGGGCGACCATGCAGACCGAGGCCGAGACCGCACGGACGGAGGCCGACGAGAGTGCGAGAAGGTGACCCCCAACCGCCGGAGAGGAAGTCGATGAACCAAGAGAGGAAGTCGATGAACCAAGGGACCCGAAACCTGGATGCCGGGCCGGCAGGATTCGGCTCGCAGACCCGCTATGGCAACCGCCGGTGGGGTCGGAGCGGCTCGCGCAGCTTGGCCGCCGCCGGCCGCCGCCTCGGAG
>JAKARG010000435.1 GCA_021819345.1 Actinomycetes bacterium
CCGATCTTCGAGCTCGACGGTCCAGCGCCCGTCTTTTTCCCGCTCCAGGCGGGCGGTGCAGGTCTTCACGTCTTTGGTCCTCTCGCTATTGGTGTCGCTGGTCATTGGGTGAGCCACCTCGGCCCGAGGCAGGGCTCGAGGTCACGTTCGATGGATCTGAGCGTGCCGGTGGGGATGTCGCCGGTGTGGAGGGGGATCACGGTCTGGCAGTTGGCGCACCGCCAGATCTGGTGGGAGCCTCGCTGGCGGACCGGTTCGCAGCCGCGCCAGCGCAGGATGCGGACCAACCTCCGTGCCGTCACCTGTTCAGTCTATCAGGCTAGACGCAATGGTGTCTATGGGGTTAGACGGTGGCTGGTCGGTGGTGTGGTCGGCCGGGTCGAGGTCGGGGTGGTTGAGGGCGCCGAGGTATCGCTCGGCGCCGGAGATGGACAGGCCGAAGAGGTCGCAGAGGCGGCGGATGTCGCCGCCGGTGGCGAGCAGCTCATCGAGGATGCGGTCCTCTCGCATGATCTGGGCCATGCCGGCGAGGCGGAGGCTGATCCAGCCCCGCTTGGGGGCCGCGGTGCGCAGGGCGTTGCGCTGATGGAGGAACAGGTAGGGGTTGGCGGTGGCCGGCCAGCGCCGGGCGCGGTGGTCGAGATAGACGCGCAGGCGCTGTCGGACTGGTTCGGCGAGCACGATGGTTCGGCCGGCGATGTGCAGCCGGCCATCGCGTATGTCGGTCAGCTCGATGGTGGACAGCTGGGTGGGCGTGAGGGCGTGGAAGGCGGCCAGCCCAGCCAACGCGGCGACGGCGGGGTCCTCGGAGCGCAGCACGGCGCGGATGGTGTCGAGATCGGCGGGCAGCGGGATGCTCTTGGCCGGGCTGCCGGAGCGGATGCGAGTGGTCGGGTTGACGAAGACGACCTGGCGGGCCTTGAGGACGCGGAAGATGTGGCGCAGCGCGCTCAGCGTGTGCGCTCGGGCCGGTCCCGCCGCGGCGAGCACGGTCAGCACGTCGCGGCGAGTGATCTCTCGCAGCGAGGTGTCGCCCTGGTCGACCCAGGACGAGATGGCGGGCAGGGCGTTGCGGACCGTGGCCTGGACGAAGCGCTTGGGACGGGGCCGCATCCGTGGCGGGGTGGGGTTGCCGTTGAGCAGGACGTCGGCGGCGATCCCGAGCTCGGCGGCGATGGCCGTGGGCAGCCCGGTGATCTTGGCGTCGAGCCACGGTCCGAAGGTGGAGGGGCGGTCGTCTTCGAGCATGCCTGCGGCGTCGAGGACGACAAGGACCGGGTCGGCGGGCAGCTCGATGCTGGGGAGCCGCACGACGTCGGTGGCTTTGATCGGCGCCCCGGGCGTGTCTTGGAGGCTGCAGAGGACGCGCAATCCTTGGCGGGTCCGGCCGATGGTGCTCAACCCCCAGCCGTGCTCGTTCGCGTAGTCCTCGAGGTGGCGGTCGAGAAAGCGCATGAGCTCGGGGTCTTCGGGCTCGGCGAACCCGGCTCGTGCCCCGGCGACGAGGTCGATAGCGACGGTGAAGAGCACGCCTTGGCGATGGGTCGCCGGGTAGTGCCCGAACGGCCGGGCCGGCGTGGGACGGCCGCCTTGTCGTCGGCGCCCGGCCTTCTTGCGCATGTCGGCGAAGGTGAGCTGCTGGCCATAGCGGGTGGTGAACTCCCAGGGGCCGTCACGTGGGCGGCGGCGGGCGGCGTCGAGATAGCAGAGGCGGCAAGCGCCTTGTGGTCCGACCGAGATCCGTCGACCGCATCCGACGCATGTGCCGATGCGATGGTTCTTCCGCCAACCCCGGCATCCTTCGCACCGCCAGCCGTTGGTGCGGGTCGCTCCCCAGGCAAGGCAGTCGACGCAGGCGCCCACGCCGACCGGCGCGTACTTGTGGCAGCGGGCGCACAGGCCGGCGCTGTAGTAGTCGGTGGTCGATCCGCATCGCCGGCACGGCGGCGGGGTGACCGGACCACCGGGCGTGCAGGCGTGGCAGTGGTCGGCCCACGCCATCTTCACCGGTCGCTGCCCGCAGTGCCGGCACAGCCGAGCGCGCACCGGTGGGCGGACGAGGGGTGGGAGGTCGAACAGCGTCAGTTGTCGGGCCCGCCGGGCCGGTCTGGTCGCGGGCCTCGCCGGCACGCTCTTGAGCGCGCGGCGCCGCGTGCGGGGCGCGGAGCGCTTCGCCGGTCGAGACATGCCGGCGAAGAACAGCTGGTGCCAGCCGATACGGGCCGCTGTCCGCTGGTCGTCGGCCAGCAGCAGTCGTTGCCGGCGGCAGAGCCGGCACGAGCCCACGTCGTCGAGCGTGGCTTCGCGTCCACAGCTGCAGCAGACGGCGATGGTGTGGTGGGCTCGCCTCCAGCCCCGGCACGCCTCGCACAGCCACTTGTTCGTCCGCGTCGCCCCCCACGCGAGGCAGTCGATGCACGACCCGACGCGCTTGGGGGAGAGGCGGTGGCAGCGGCCGCAGAGCCCCTTCGCCCAATAGTCGTCGGTCGCCCCGCACCGCCGGCAGGGGTGGGGCAGGCCGCCGATCCCGGGCTTGCAGTCGAAGCAGAACCCGCGACGGCTGTAGGCCTGCGGCCTCTTGCCGCAGGTCCGGCACATGATCACCCGGATCAGACCGGAGGCGCGTTGCGGTTCTTGCCCAGTCTCGGCTTGGCCTTCTTGGCCGGCGGGGCGGTAGTGGCGGCGGCGACTTTGCGGGGTTTGCGGGCGGCGACCTTGTCCGGCTCGGGGAGCAACAGCTCCGCGGGCTGGCAGTCGAGCACCGAGCAGATGACGTCGAGGTCGTCGAGGCGGACGCTGATCGGGGTGCCCGTCCACAGGGCGGACATCTTCCCGGCGCTGATCTCCAAGCCGGCGTCAGCCAGGCGGCGGCGCATCTCGGTCGACTTCCAGATGCCGCGCTCGGCGGCCCTCATCCTCAGGTTCCAGCGCATGGTGATCGCTCCCTTCGATGTCGCCGAGCCGGCTGGTGGTGCGTGCGTTCGCGGACGTCCAGGCGTGCTCGATGTGGTCGTCGTGGACGTGGATGTACCGAGTCGTGGTCGAGAGCCAGCTGTGGCCCAACAGGTCCTGGATGGCCTTCAAGTCCAGGCCGCGCGCGTAGAGCGACGAGGCACAGAAGTGGCGCAGGGCGTGCGGGGCCAGCCGGCCCTGCCAAGTCGGCAGCCACCGCCTGGTGGCGCCCGCCAGCCCGGCTCGCAGCGCCTCGACACCAGCGCGCATCGGCCGGCCGGTGTCAGGATCGCGTCGCTCGCTCGGCAGCAGCGGGGCGTCTGGGTCATCCCAGTCGTCGCCGAACTGGTGGCGCACCTCGGCGAACCACCACTCCAACAGCACGTCGGCCGAGTTGATGGCCGGCACGATCCGGGTCTTGGGGCCGCGGCCATAGCTGCCCTTCCCGAAGCGC
>JAKARG010000436.1 GCA_021819345.1 Actinomycetes bacterium
GGCGCCCCAGGGGTGCCCGCTCGGTCAGAAACCCATGCCTCCCATGCCGCCCATGCCGCCGCCACCACCAGCGGGGGCGGGAGCGGGCTTCTCGGGCTTGTCGGCGACGAGCGCCTCGGTCGTGAGCAGCAGACCTGCGATCGAAGCCGCGTTCTGCAGAGCCGACCGGGTCACCTTGGCCGGGTCGATGACCCCCGCCTTCACCAGGTCCTCGAACTGACCGCTGACTGCGTTCAACCCAACGGTCCCGGTCTCACGCTCGGCGTGCTCGATGATCACGCTCCCCTCGAGCCCGGCGTTGAACGCGATCCACTTGAGAGGCTCCTCGACCGCCTTGCGGACGATCGAGGCCCCGGTGCTCTCGTCACCGGTGAGCGATGAGAGCACCTTGTCGATCGCGGAGCGGGAGCGGAGCAGCGCAGTGCCTCCTCCCGGGACGATCCCTTCCTCGATCGCAGCTCGGGTAGCCGAGAGAGCGTCTTCGATCCGGTGCTTCTTCTCCTTGAGCTCGACCTCGGTGGCCGCACCGACCCTCACCACCGCCACGCCGCCGGAGAGCTTGGCGAGGCGCTCCTGGAGCTTCTCCTTGTCCCAGTCGGAGTCGGACTCGTCGATCTCGCGCTTGATCTGGGCGATCCGCCCCTTGACGTCGGACTCGGTCCCGGCGCCCTCGACGATCGTGGTGTTGTCCTTGTCCACGACCACCTTGCGAGCACGACCCAACAGGTCGAGGGTCGCGTTCTCGAGCTTGAGCCCGACCTCTTCGGAGATGACCTGGCCGCCGGTCAGGATGGCGAGGTCTCCGAGCATGGCCTTGCGCCGCTCGCCGAAGCCGGGTGCCTTGACGGCGACCGAGGTGAAGGTGCCACGGATCTTGTTGACCACCAGGGTCGCAAGGGCCTCGCCCTCCACGTCCTCGGCGATGATGAGCAGCGGCTTACCCCCCTGCATCACCTTCTCGAGCACGGGGACCAGATCGTGGACGGCGCTGATCTTGGAGTTGACGATCAGGATGTAGGGGTCGTCGAGGGTGGCTTCCTGGCGTTCGGCGTCTGTCACGAAGTACGGGGACAGGTAGCCCTTGTCGAACTGCATCCCCTCGGTGAAGTCGAGCTCGAGCCCGAAGGTGTTGGACTCCTCGACGGTCACCACCCCGTCCTTGCCAACCTTGTCGATCGCGTCGGCGATCACCTCGCCGATCGAGGTGTCGGCAGCGGAGATCGAGGCGACCTGGGCGATCTCGCTCTTGTCGTCGACGTCCTTGGCAAGGCTCTTGATCGACTCGACCGCGGCGGCGACCGCCTTGTCGATGCCCCGCTTGAGCGAGGTCGGGCTCGCGCCGGCGGCCACGTTGCGCAGGCCCTCTCGGACCAGTGCCTGGGCGAGCACGGTGGCGGTGGTGGTCCCGTCGCCAGCCACGTCGTTGGTCTTGGTGGCCACCTCCTTCACCAGCTGGGCGCCCATGTTCTCGAAGGGGTCCTCCAGCTCGACCTCGCGGGCGATCGTGACGCCGTCGTTGGTGATGGTCGGAGCACCGAACTTCTTGTCGATGACCACGTTGCGGCCCCTCGGGCCGAGGGTCACCTTCACTGCGTCGGCCAGCTTGTTGACCCCCGCCTCGAGGTTGCGGCGGGCGTTCTCGTCGAACTTGAGCTGCTTGGGCACTACTTGACCACCTTCGCGAGCACGTCACGGCTGGTGAGGATGAGTAGGTCCTCACCGTCGACGGTGATCTCGGTGCCTCCGTACTTGGAGTAGACGACCTTGTCACCGACGGCTACGTCGAGAGGGATCAGCTCACCGCTGCTCTCGGCCCGGCGCCCCGGACCGACGGCGAGTACCTCCCCCTGCTGGGGCTTCTCCTTGGCGGTGTCGGGGATGACCAGGCCCGAGGCTGTGGTCTCCTCCGCCTCGCTCGGGCGGACGACGATTCGATCATCGAGCGGCTGCAGGCTCATGGTGTTGCGCCTCCGTTGGCACATAGGGAACCGGGAACTCCGGCGTTGGCACTCTCACCGGACGAGTGCTAACGATACCGGGCAGCTGCGGCTAGTTCAACTCCCACTCGAGCACTCGACGCCCCTGCCCGCCACCACCTCGCCCGCAGAGGATGCCTGCGGTTCCAGCGGGAGGCGGAGGTTGGGGTCGGGGGCCACGTCGAGGGGGGTCGGACCGTCGACGCGGAAGCGGTGCCAGGCAGTGGCTGCGACCATGGCGGCGTTGTCCGTGCACATCGCCCGGCTCGGCACGAACGCGCCGATGCCGTCGGCGGCGCAGGCCGCTTCGACCCGCTCACGCAGGACCGAGTTGGCCGCCACCCCGCCGCCGATGCAGATCCCGCGCGCGCCGAGCTCGGCGGCGGCGCGACGCGCCTTTGTCACCAGCACGTCCACCACGGCCTCCTGGAACGAGGCCGCGACGTCGGCCACGGGCACTCCGGGATGCCTGCGCACGTGGTTGATGACCGAGGTCTTGAGCCCGGAGAAGGAGAAGTCGTAGCCCTGGTTGGCCAGTCCCCTCGGGAAGGAGATCGCCTCGGGGTCACCGTCGCGCGCCACCCGGTCGATCGCCGGCCCACCCGGGTAGCCGAGGCCGAGGAACCGTGCGACCTTGTCGAAGGCTTCGCCGGCGGCGTCGTCGATCGTCTGGCCGAGCAGGCGGTAGCGCCCCTCTCGGGTCATGAGCACGAGCATGGTGTGGCCGCCCGAGACGAGCAGCACCACCGCCGGGAGGGCCAGCTCGGGGTCCTCGAGGAAGGCCGCATGGAGATGACCCTCCATGTGGTTCACCCCGACGAAGGGCTTGTCCCAGGCGAGGGAGTAGGCCTTGGCTGCGCTCACCCCGACGAGCAGCGAGCCGATCAGGCCCGGGCCGACCGTCGCCGCCACCACGTCCAGTCCCGGCCCCGTGGTGCCGGCCGCCGCCAGGGCATCCTCGACGACCGCCCCGAGCAGCTCCAGGTGGGCCCGGCCGGCGATCTCCGGCACCACCCCGCCGTAGCGGGAGTGGATGTCGACCTGGCTCGAGACGACCGACGAGCGGACGTGACGGCCGTCGTCGACCACCGCCGCAGCGGTCTCGTCGCAGGAGGTCTCTATGGCAAGGACTCGCATCTCCGGTCATGCCTCCAGGGCTCGGTCGAGGGTAGGGCTCGGCAGTGCGGCCTCGAGCACGGCGAGGTGCTCCGCGTAGGCGGGGGTGTCGATCCCCCGGACCCACATCACCAGACCATCCTCGTTGACCTCGGCGTAGTAGTTCTTCCTCACCCCTTCCGAGTGGAAGCCGAACCGCCGGTACAGCTCCTGGGCGGCAAGGTTGCTCACCCTCACCTCCAGGGTCAGGTGGCGGGCTCCGTGGTTGCGGGCGACGCGCGCCTGGTGCAGGAGGAGCCGAGATCG
>JAKARG010000437.1 GCA_021819345.1 Actinomycetes bacterium
CCGGCTGCACCACCGCAGCTACCCCGGATGCTGCCAGGGCGTCGAGGCCGTCACGGAAGGGGAAGAAGGCGTCGCTCGCCGCCGCCCCGCCCGCGCCGCGACCGGCGGCCCGGGCGACGGCCAGCTCGGCGGCGGCCACCCGGCTCTGCTGGCCGCCGCCGATCCCGACCGCGACGCCGCCGGCTGCGACCACCACTGCGTTGGACTTCACTGCGGCCACCACCCGCCAGGCGAGCTCGAGGTCGGCCCACTGCCGGCCGGTCGGCACGGCGCTCGTGACGACCCGCCAGGCGCCCCGCCCGGCGGCGAGTCGCGGCGGATCCTGCACGAGCCACCCTCCCCCGAGCTGGCGCAACTGCCAGCCCGCCGGCGTGGGGGCGGGGGCCTCCAGGACCCGCATGTTCTTACGGTGGGTCGCGAAGACCGAGAGGGCCTCGGCGGAATAGGCGGGCGCCACCAGGACGTCCGCCTTGGGGTTGGCCACCAGCTCCCGGGCGAGGTCGCCGTCGACCGGCGCCGACAGGGCCACGATCCCCCCGAAGGCCGCCACCGGGTCGGCGCCGAACGCTGCCTCGTAGGCGCTGCGAAGCTCATCGGCGACCGCCACCCCACAGGGGTTGGCGTGCTTGACCACCACCGCGGCGGCCGGCCCAAGGTCCGCGATGGCGTGAACCAGACGCCAGGCGGCATCGGCGTCGTAGAGGTTGAGGTAGGACAGCTCCATCCCACCGTGCTGGCGGAGCTGGCCGAGCCAGCCGCCCCGGCCGACCTCGGCGTAGAGGGCGCCCGCCTGGTGGGGGTTCTCCCCGTAGCGCAGCACCCTGGCCCGCTCGAGCGACAAGTGGATGGTGGCGGGGAGCGAGGTCCTCTGCTCCGCCTCCTGGTCATCCTCCCCGCTGGCCTGCGCCCGGTCATCCTCCTCGGCGGCCTGCGCCCGGGCGGCGAACCAATCCGCGATCGCTGCGTCGTAGGCGGCCGTGCGGGCGAACGCGGCGGCCGCGAGGCGCCGGCGCAGGCCGGCGGAGAGCTGCCCCCTGGCGCGCAGCTCGGCCAGGACCGTGGCGTAGTCGGCCGGCGCCGAGATCACGCCGACGTTCGCGTGGTTCTTCGCGGCCGCACGCAGCAGCGCCACACCGCCGATGTCGATCATCTCGATGGACGGCGACGACAGGAACGGGTAGAGGTTGCAGACCACCAGCCCGACCGGCTCCACCCCGAGGGCCCCGAGCTCGGCAACGTGGCCGGGATCGCCGAGGTCGGCGAGGATCCCCCCGTGGATGGCCGGGTGCAGGGTCTTCACCCGGCCTCCGAGGATCTCCGGTGCCCCCGTCACCGACTCGACGTCGCGATGGGCGATGCCGGCTGCTGCGAGCGCTGCGGCCGTCCCCCCGCTCGCCACCAGCTCGTGGCCGAGGTCCACCAGGCCGGCGGCCAGCTCGACCAGACCGGTCTTGTCGTGGACCGACAGGATCACCCTCATCGAAGCTCCCCTCCGAGGAACCGCCGGATCGTCTCCGGGTACAGCTCACGCTCGGCGACCTTGATCCGCTCGTGGAGGCTCTCCTCGGTGTCGAGAGGATGGACCGCCACCCTGCGCTGGGCGAGGATCGGACCGTCGTCGACCGTCTCGGTCACCAGGTGGACGGTGCAACCGGTCACCGCGACACCGGCGTCGAGGGCCGCCCTCACTGCGTGCCAGCCCTTGAAAGCGGGAAGCAGGGCAGGGTGGGTGTTGAGCACCCGGCCGGGGAAGGCGGCGAACATCGCCGGTCCCAGGACCGTGCCGAAGCCCGCCATGGCCACCGTGTCCACCCCGTGGCGCCGGAGCGCCTCGACGACCCGGCCCGTGTAGGCGGCCCGGTCGAAGCCCGGGCCGAAGCGCTCCCGTACCAGCAACTCCACTGCGACGCCGGCATCTGCGGCCAACTTCTCTGCCGGGCATCGACGATCGACCAGGACCACCGCCACCTCCAGCCCATGGGCGAGCATCGCCCCGAGGATGCTCCCTGTGCCCGAGGCCAGGACCGCCAGGCCACCACCAGGTGCGCCGAGGCGGTCCGCCCGCAGGGCGGGGCTTCCGGGACCGCCGCAGATGTCGCCCCCCTCGGCGATGGGCGGGCGGCCGAGCACCGGCTGGAGGCTAGCCAGTGGCGACAGCCCCCGGAGGGCGTCGTGCCCATGGCGACAGCCCCCGGAGGACGCCGCCGGCGGATGCGACGCATCCGCTCCGAGGCACCGCCCCTATCGAGGCGCCGTCCCTATCGAGGCGCCGCTCCTCTCCAGGGGACGCGGAGCCGCTCTGCGGCGTTCGCCCCCACGACGTGCGCCCGCGATACTTGTCGGGATGGAGCCTCGACCACTGGCCCTCGTCACCGGGGTCTCCCGGGGCCCGGGGATTGCCGCAGCCGTCGCCCGCCGGCTCGCCGCCAACGGCTGGGACCTGGCCCTCACCGGCTGGCGCCCCTACGACGCAGGGATGGCCTGGGGCCGCCACGACGACGAGCTCGACGACCTGCTGCTCGGGCTGGCCGAGGCAGGATCCGCAGTGCGCTACTTCGACGCCGACCTGGCCGATCCCGACAGCGCTGTCGAGCTCTACGACTCCGCCGCCCGCGAGCTCGGGAGGGCTCCGCTCGCCCTGGCCCTGGTGCACACCCACGACACCGGAGGCGGACTGCTGGAAGTTACCGCGGCGGACTTCGACCACCACCTCGCAGTGAACGCCAGGGCCACGCTCCTGCTCGCCGCCGAGCACGCCCGGCGCTTCCCGGGCCCGGCCGGCCGAGGACGGATAGTGACCTTCGTGAGCGGTCTGCCGCTTCGAGGCTCGGTCGCCTACGCGGCCAGCAAGGGTGCCATCCACTGGATGACCGTCTCGATCGCCGCCGAGCTCGCCGGGCGGGGGATCACCGTCAACGCAGTCAACCCCGGGCCGACCGACACCGGCTGGATGTCCCCCCCGATCCGGCAGCGGATCCGGTCCGAGAGCCCGCTCGGCCGGCTGGGACGCCCCGAGGACGCCGCCGAGCTGGTCGCCTGGCTGTGCTCCGAAGCCGGCGGGTGGATCACCGGGCAGGTCCTGACCTCGGATGGAGGCTGGTCCGCGCTCCGGTGAGCCCGGTTGCGGCACTCCCGCCCCTACGGGTCGAGGGGATCGAGCGGCGCAGCCGGCGGAGGTGGTGCCGGCGCAGCCGGCGGGGGTGGTGCCGGCGCAGCCGGCGGGGGGAGCGGCGAGCTGTCGGCGGTGAGCTGCAGGACGCCGGCGGCGAGCATCGAGGCGTTGGGTACCCGCAGCACCCCGTCGTCGGTGCGAAGGGTGACGTAGGCGAGGCTCAGGTCGAGGACCCACGCGTCGAAGATCCCTCCTAGGGCTCCGGAGCGGATCCGGATG
>JAKARG010000438.1 GCA_021819345.1 Actinomycetes bacterium
AAGGATGTCCTTCACCCGGCTGAGGAGCGTCTCCAAGAAGGCGCCCCAGCTGTTGCGTAGATCCCCGTACGCCTCCGTGGGGTTGGGGTTCATACCTTCCGCCTTGGCGTAAGCGGTGACCAACAGCGCCAGTGCTTCTACACCTCTCCGGCCGGCAGCGACTGCAGAAGCGGGAGGCACCTCCGCAGGTGACATCTCTGCCAGCTCCCGAAGCGGCAGCCACAACTCTCGATAGAAGCGGTGGCGGATATTCAGGCGCACCACTACCTGATGCCCCAGATGTTTGATGTCGATGAAACTGCTGCCAGGGAAGTCAACTGACTCAAGCACTACGGGAAGGTCACCGACAGAGCGCTTGTACTCTTCGCGCTCTTCCGATGAAGCGTCCGCACCCAGCACGTCGGTGGCCAAGTCCTCCAACACCTGATTGCCATCCTCGGCATCGGCGCCAACGGACTTTGGTAGGACCCTGCTCACTTCTTTGACCGCACGCATGACATCGGAATGCTCGCCCCGATGAGTCTTGACCTTCTTCGCGTTCTGGCCCCATACCTCGTCGATACGAGACCGCGCCTGCGGGATGTACTTCGCGAGCCGAGATCGAATCTGCTTACGGAGGTCGTCTTGCGGCTCGACGCCCTTCTTTACGTTGCGGACACCGAAGAACGCGTCGAGGTCCGGGCTAAACTGGACCTCGATACCGATGAACCGATCGGGGTCTTCAACACCTCGAGGAAAGATGCGGGCGACCGGAGAGTAGTTGATCTCGCGATTGAGCCGCACGAAGCTCAAGCAACCCTGATTGTTGGGCACCCGAAGCCTTTTGGCCAAGTCATCGCCACCACGGTACCGCTCACGTAGCACGGCTCTCGGGTAGAGCGTCACCGACAACAGCGCAGTGGACCCGCCGACAGTGATCGGCTCGTCCTTCGTCAGGACTTCAGCAGCGAAGTGGTAGGGGACTCCGTCGTCCGTCCAATAGCGCGGGGTGGTTGGCTCGCCGACGAGCAGACGGCTGTAGTGGTCATGCAGCACCTGGTCGGCCCAGGTCTGCTCCATGAGAAAGAGGGGGTCGTGAGCAAGGAGCGCGGTATCGTTCACCTGGATTCGAATACCACCGCTCAAGAAGTGGCGGAACATCCTCGACAGCTCCTCTTCGACCTCCACCCGAAGGTCATTCGAGTTCGCGGCATAAGCTCCCTCGGCGAGCCGATCGACCTTGGACCACACCACCACGGTCCCCGACCGCTCCGGAGCCATGGCAGCGACATCCTCAGGAAGCTCCGTCGGCTCAGGCGGGTCGATGCCCGACTGTTCACCGTGCAATTCCTGAGCTTTGATCTCATCAAGGTCGAGCTGGACATGAAACCATGGCTCATCGGTCGCCGTACGGCTCCACACATCCACGCGGGTGCAAAAGTTGAGGGCGGCCAGCTTGGCGCCGACGCCGTACTTCCCGATGGTGTTGGTGCTCATGTATCGCGTCGAGAAGCCAAGCTGAAGGTAGCGAGCCAGGACGTCACGCGACATTCCATCGCCGTCGTCTGCGACGACTATGCGCCCGATGCGCTTCTTCTTCGCTACCACTGCCTCGTCGAGGCGGACGGCGATGTTATTGGCGTTCGCCTCCAGGCTGTTGTCGACAACCTCGGCGAGCGCGGCAGGCAGGCTGTAGCCAGCATCCCGGAGGGATTCCATGGCTTGACCGGGGAGGAAGAACGGGAGCCGGTCGGTTGGGTTGGGTGCAGTGATAGTGGTCATCGGGATACCTTTCGCTTACGGCTGGTCAGTCGGCAGTTGCGCGGAACGCGGTCGCGATTGGCCGTTCATGCGACGAGAACGAGTGCGGCTGCTGCGGCGCGGATGTCTCTGCGGAACCGCTCGACGCTCCGTTGGCGGAGGCCTGACACTTTGGCGATCGTGGCTACAGTCTCGTCGGCCAACATCCCGTCCAACACAACACGCGCACGCGAACCCAGCGCTTCTCTGAGGCGGTCGTGGATGTCCTGGCTAAGGGCATGGTCCTCGGGGCTGCAATATTCCACTGGACCGAGGATCCGGGTGCGACCTTGACTGCTCACGGCGGCCGTGTGACGCAGGAACCCACACGCCTCGCGCCGGTCCGCACGAGGCACGTTGTGCCAGGCATTCCTCAAGTGGTCGTGGATCTGAAACTGTGGGGGGCGGTCCGATGCGCCGAACGGGTCAGTTTCGAACGCGTTGATCGCATAATCGAGGGCCCGTTCCGCCACACGCTCCGCACGCGAACCCGGCTTCGCGGCGTCGAGCGCCCGGTACAGCGGTAAGAGTACCGCCGCGCACGCCTCCGACTCGGTCGATGAAAGGACAGCCACTTGATCTACCTCCCTTGTTTTTTGCCACCCGAGCCTCAGAGAGGTCCGCGGATGACGTCGGGCTCACTAGCCTATCCGAGCCGGCGTCGTCGTGAGAGCTCGGACACCAAGTACGGCTCCGCTGTGGAGCCTCACCCGCCACAGCCCGTCCAAGGAGGCAGCCGCCGAATGGTCCGCGTTAGTTAGAAGAGACCGGTATGGACCGGCGCACGAGCGCGCCGCACCGTGAGATCGGGGTCAGGTCGGCCTCCTATGCGCCCAGCAGTCGTCCGAGTCGCGTCTGGCGGTCGGGAACCCCAGGCCTTGACCGGACTTCGGCGCCTGAAAGGTCGATTCAGCACGCGCTTGGCGCAATGTTGCTAGTCGTCCACTAGAGACGATGGGAGATGCCGGCGGCGGCGAGTGCGGGTCGGCCGATCGCTCAGTAGGCGCTCGACCGAGGTTCGGGTGACGAAGCGCGCCCCGGAGGAGTCGGTCTCGGGGTCGACGTCGAGCTGACCGGTGCGGGAGAGCAAGGCGGCGGTGCTGAGGGCGACCTCGAGCTGGCGGGCGGCCGCGGCGAGCTTCACCGAGCGGCAGTGCAGGGCCTGGATACGCTGGTGCTCGGCTCGTAGGGCGTCGGCGGCGTCGGGGGTGAGGTGGTACTGGCGGGTGGCGGGATGCTGCTCGACGGCGAGGCCGAGCCGGTGGAGGGCGTGGTAGGCCTCGTGATAGGCGATGCCGAGCTCCTCGGCGAGGTCGGGAAGGAGGATCCGCCCGCCGAGGCGGTCCCGATGCGACCAGACGTCGGAGAGCCGGGCGTAGCGGCGCGAGACCCCCGTGGCGTCGGGGAGGGCGACGGTGGGGAGGGTGCCGTCGGTCATCCAGCGCCGGGCGGTGCTCGGGTAGACGTCGAGCTCGGCGGCGACGCGTCGAGCATCGCAGAGCGGGTCGTCTTCGGTGCCGGGGTCGACCAGCCAGTCCGCGGCGGCGAGCGTGGCCTCGACGTGGTCGGCCCGGGCGAGGATCGGGTTGCCGGTCCCCCAGAGATCGGAA
>JAKARG010000439.1 GCA_021819345.1 Actinomycetes bacterium
CCGCCGGGCTGGTGCCGGCGTCGGGGGAGGCCGCCGGCTAGCCCGCCCAGACGGGTCATCAGGTCGGGGGGAAAGTCCCCGCCTACCCCTGGTCTGCCCCCGCGGAGGGAGCGCCGCTGACTTGCGGGCTGGCGCTAGGGTCCCGGCGGTGGCCGACATCACCGTCTACGGAGCCCCGTGGTGCCCGGACTGCAAACGGGCCAAGGCATTTCTATCGGCTCACCGGGTGCCCTTCGACTGGGTCGACGTGGACCAGGACCCCGAGGGCCTCGCCGCGGTCCGGCGCCTGCAGGGCGGTGGCCAGACGATCCCGACCATCGTCTGGCCGGACGGGACGCTGCTGCTCGAGCCCACGGACGACCAGCTCGCCGCCAAGCTCGGGATCGCCGTCGAGGCCGAGCGGGAGGCCTATGACCTGGTGATCGTCGGCGGTGGCCCGGCTGGGCTCACCGCATCGATCTACGCGGCGCGCGAGGGCATCGACGCAGTCGTGCTCGACGCCGGCGGACTCGGGGGCAACGCCGGGGTCACCGAGCGGATCGACAACTACCCGGGCTTTCCCGAGGGCATCGGCGGCGCCGAGCTCATGGACCGGGTGGTCGAGCAGGCCCGCCGCTACGACGTCGAGCTGGTCGGTGGCGCCCGGGTCGAGTCGGTGAGCGCCGAGGCCGGCGACGCCGGCGACCTGTGCGTCTCCCTGGCCGGTGGCCAGCGGATCGCGGCGCACGCGGTGCTGGTCGCCACCGGTTCGAGCTACCGGCGCCTCGGCGTCCCCGGGGAGGCCGAGCTGATCGGCGCCGGCGTGCACTTCTGTGCCACCTGCGACGGTCCCTTCTACCGGGGAGCCGACGAGCTGCTCGTCGTCGGCGGGGGCAACTCAGCGCTCGAGGAGGCGATGTTCCTCTCCCGCTTCGGCAAGACGATCCGCATCGCCCAGCGCGAAACGGAGCTGACCGCCTCCTCGCTGCTCCAGGACAAGGTCCGGGCCGACCCCCGCTTCGTGGTCGAGACCGACGTCGAGCTGGTCGAGCTGCGCGGCGCCGGCCACCTGGAGGAGGTGGTGGCGAGGAGGCGGAGCAGCGGCGAGGAGCTCGTCTGGCACCCCGCCGGGGCCTTCGTGTTCATCGGGATGGACCCGACCTCGGCGTTCCTCGGTCCGGAGGTGGAGCGCGACCGGTGGGGCTTCGTCGTCACCGACGAGGCCTACCGCAGCACCGTGCCGGGGCTCTACGTCGCCGGCGACGTGCGGGCCGGCTCCACCAAGCAGCTCGCCTCGGCGGTGGGCGAGGGGGTTGCCGCCCTGATCGCCATCCGCGCCTACCTGCAACAACACCACCACCTGCCCGTCGTCGAGGTCAACGCCTGACCCGCCCCTCCGCCCGCGTGCTCATGGTCGGAGCCGGCCAGCTCGCCCGGATGACCCACCAGGCGGCGGTCGACCTCGACGTCGAGCTGGTGGTCGTCGCCGGATCGGCCACCGAGCCCGCCGTGCTCGCCGGCGCCCCCCACCGCCCCGGAGACCCCCGGGACGCCTCCGCACTGCTCGCCGCCGCACCCGGTGCCGAGGTCGTGACCTTCGACCACGAGCTGGTTCCCGGACCGGTCCTGGCCGAGCTCGAAGCGGCCGGCCTGGTGCTGCGCCCCGGGCCGGCGGCCCTGGCGTTCGCCCAGGACAAGCTCTACGCCCGCTCGGAGCTGGCCGCTCGGGGCTACCCGGTGCCGGCCTTCGCCGCGGTCTCGGGACCGAGCGACGTCGAGGCGTTCGCCGCCGGCCACGGCTGGCCGCTAGTGCTCAAGTCCCGCTCGGGCGGCTACGACGGCCGCGGGGTGAAGGTCCTCGCCGGCCCCGGCGACCTCGCCGGCTTCGCCGAGGGCCACTGGGGGACCCCCGGGCAGCCCGCCTGGCTGGTCGAGGAGCACCTCGAGCTCGCCGCCGAGCTGGCCGCGCTCGTCGCCCGTCGTCCCTCGGGCCAGGCGCTCGCCTACCCGGCCGTGCGGACCACCCAGGTGGAGGGGATCTGCCGGCACCTGGTGGTCCCCGCCGGCATCCCTCCTGCCCTGGAGCGGGAGGCGACCGACCTGGCGCTGCGGATCGCCGGGGAGATCGGCGCGGTCGGGATCTGCGCGCTCGAGCTGTTCGTCACCACCGCCGGCCGGCTGCTCGTCAACGAGCTCGCCCTGCGGCCCCACAACTCCGGGCACGCGAGCATCGAGGCCTGCGCCACCTCGCAGTTCCACAACCACTTGCGCGCCGTGCTCGACTGGCCGCTCGGCCAGACCGGTCTCGTCGTGCCGGCCGCCGCGACGGTCAACCTGATCACCCCCGCAGGCGACGTCGACCCCGCCGCCAACCTCCCCGCCGCCCTCGGGGTCCCCGGCGCCTCGGTGCACCTCTACGCCAAGGCGAGCCGCCCCGGCCGCAAGGTCGGCCACGTCACCGCCCTCGCCGGCACGACCGAAGCCGCCCTGGCGAGCGCCCAGGCGGCGGCCGATATCCTCCTGCGGCGATGATCCCCCTCGTCGGCATCGCCATGGGCAGCCGCTCGGACCTGCCGGTGATGCAGGCCGCCGCCGAGGCCCTCGAGCGCCTCGGCGTGGCCCACGAGCTGCGGATCGTCTCGGCCCACCGGACCCCCGAGCACATGGTCGACTACGGGCGCTCGGCCGCCGCTCGGGGCCTGCGGGTGATCGTCGCCGGTGCCGGAGGTGCCGCCCACCTGCCGGGGATGCTCGCCGCGCTGACCACGCTGCCGGTGATCGGGGTCCCGGTGGCTCTCCGGCACCTCGACGGGCTCGACTCGCTGCTGTCGATCGTCCAGATGCCCACCGGCGTCCCGGTGGCGACCGTGGCGGTGGGCAATGCCGCCAACGCCGGGCTCCTCGCCGCTCGGATCCTCGCGCTCGGCGACCCCGAGCTGACCGCCCGCCTCGCCGCCATGGCGGCCGAGTCCGAGAGCTCGGTGCGCGACCACGACCGAGAGCTGCGCGCCGGCCACTGAGCGTGCGGTAAAGCGGGAACTTCTGCCCGCCCGCCCGGTCCGGGTTCGCCGTCTTCTGTCCGACCCTTGTGTTGCCCGGAGCCTGCTGCTACCTTCACGCCGGCAGGAAATGAGCAAACAGCTCGAGGCGAAGCGACGATCCGTGGGGCGAACATTCTGGTCGCCTTTCCTCACGGGGAGCGAGTGGCGAACCCGGCGTCTTTGAGCATGAACAGCCAAATGCTGTACACATCTCAAAGGAGAAACGCATGATCCGTCGAACCGCCCTTGCGGCGGGGGCAGTGGGCGCAGTCGCCCTCGCCCTCACCGGAACCGGCAGCTTCGCCAGCTTCACGAGCAGCGTCACCGGTACCAACTCGATCACGAGCGGTACGTTCCAGTTGGAAGCG
>JAKARG010000440.1 GCA_021819345.1 Actinomycetes bacterium
CAGTCACGATGGCAGCGAAGCCAGCGCAGATCAGCCCAGCCGCCGGCCGGGATCGGCTCCGCCGGGTCCCGAGCCTGGTGAACTGGGTGAGCGAGCGCTACCTCGGCGCGCCAGCGCCGCAAGAACCCGTCGCTGGCACACCCACCTGGCGCTTGCGCGCCGAGATCACCCGGTTCGGATGCCGCTGTAGCGCTCAGAGCGTCGCTCCGAGCACGAGCCGCACCCGAAGCGGACGGCAAGCCTCGACGGCGAGGCGCGCTGGCCCGCTGGAGCTGGTTGGCGGTTGCCGGTCCCGAGGTCGCTGCGATCGGTCCCCCGGCCGGACGCGGTCCCTGGCCGGTCGAGACGGACGGAGCCTGCGCATCGGGGTCGCCGGCGCCTGCTCGCCGGCGCCTGTTCGGCCCGGGCGCCTGTTCGGCCCCGATGCGGCGAGAGGCGTCAGAGGGCGCCGCCGGCCGCTCGGGGATCGCCCTGGACGCGAGAGAGGAGGGCGGCGAGCGCCCGGACCGCCATCGGGTAGCCGTCGGGCCCGAGGCCGGCGATGACCGCGTCGGCGACCGGCGAGACCACCGAGCGGTGCCGCCACGCCTCGCGGCGGGCCGGGTTGGACAGGTGCAGCTCGACCACCGGGCCCTCGAAGGCGGCCAGGGCGTCGTGCAGCGACCAGGCGTAGTGGGTGAAGGCGCCCGGGTTGACCACGATGCCGGCGACCCGGCCCCGAGCCGCGTGGATCGCCTCCACCAGGTCCCCCTCCCGCTCCGATTGGAAGTGCTCGAGGTCGAGCCCGGCAACCGTTGCGGCGGCAGCTGCGGCCGCCCGGTGGTCCTCCAGGGTGGCCCGGCCGTAGACCTCCGGCTCCCGCTCGCCGAGCAGGCCGAGGTTGGGACCCGACAAGAGCAGCACCACCGGGCGGCCGAGCTGCACTGCCGGCCCGGGCTGCACTGCCGGCCCGGGCTGGGCGGACAGTCCGGGCTGCACGCCCGCCCCGGCCCCGGCGGCGCCCGACCCAGACCCGGCGGCGCCCGACCCGGCCCCGGCCGGCCCGGCGTTCAAGAGCGCATCTCCCCGAGGGTGGCTCTGACCGCCTCGGCGGGGACGCCGGCGACCACCTCCAAGCCCCGGGGGCCGTCGAGGACGAAGGTGAGCCCGGTGGTGGCCTTCTTGTCGCGGGCCATGAGGCGGAGCAGCTCCGCGTCCTCAAGCCCCCCCGGCAGCGAAGCCGGCAGGTCGTAGGCGTCGAGCAGCGCGTCGTGGGCCGCCACCTCCTCGTCGTCGACCCGCCCGAGCCGGCGCGCCAGGCGGGCGGCGAAACGCAGGCCGAGGCCGACCGCCTCGCCGTGGCGGAGGTCGTAGCGCCCGGCGGTCTCGAGGGCGTGGGCGAGGGTGTGGCCGTAGTTGAGCAGCGCCCGGCGCCCCTCCTCGCGCTCGTCGGAGGCGACGAAGTCCGCCTTGCAGGCCACACAGGCGGCGACCGCCTCCTCCAGGGGCAGGTCCCGGAGGCCGGCGACGCCCAAGAAGGCGTACTTGGCCATCTCGCCCTGGCCGCTTCGGTACTCCCGGGGCGGGAGGGTGGCGAGGGTCTCGACGTCGCAGAGCACCGCGGCGGGTGGCCAGAAGGCGCCGACCAGGTTCTTGCCCTCGGGCAGGTTGACCCCGGTCTTCCCGCCGATCGCCGCGTCGACCTGGCCGAGCAGGCTGGTCGGCACCTGCACCACCGCCACGCCACGGTGGTAGACCGCGGCGGCGAAGCCGGCGACGTCGGTGACCATCCCGCCGCCGAGGCCGACCACCACGTCGGCCCGGGTCAGCCCGAAGCGAGAGAAGCCGCGGCACAGGTTCTCCACGGTCTCCAGGACCTTCTCCTCCTCTCCCGAACCGATGGGAAAGAGGCGCTGGTCGATGCCCGAGTCGACGCTCCAGGGGATCGTCTCCTGGGTCACGATGGCCGCCCGGCGCGCACCGGCGGGCACCAACTCCCCCAGGCGGTGGCGGGCACCGGTGCCGACCAGCACCGGGTAGGCCCCTCGGCCGCCGGCGACGCTCAGCTCCCGCACCCTCAGGCCCCCCGGGGATGCCCGAGCGCGCCGAGCACCGCCTCGGCGACCTCCTCGGGGCCGATCCCGTCGACGTCGACGACCACGTCGGCCAGCTCGGCATAGAGCGGGCGGCGCTCGGCGTCGAGGCGGCGGAGGTTGCCGGCGGGGTCGCCCTCGAGCAGCGGGCGGCCCTCCCCCGAGCCGACCCGGCCGGCGAGGGTCTCGGGGCGGGCGCGCAGCCACACCACCGTGCCGCCCCGGCGGATCAGGTCCCGGTTGGCCGGGTCGAGCACCGCCCCCCCGGCGACCCCGACCACGCAACGGCGCTCGCCCGAGAGCGCCCCGGCGAGGGCGGCGGCCTCCTCGGCGCGGAAGGCGGCCTCCCCGTCGGACTTCCAGATCTCCGGCACGCTGCGGCCGGTGCGGGCGTAGATCTCGGCGTCGCTGTCGACGAAGTCGGCGCCGAGGGTGGCGGCGAGGATCGAGCCGACCGTCGACTTGCCGGCGCCCATCATCCCGATGAGCAGCACGTTGGGCCCGCGCCGGAGCGCCGGCGACGGCTCCGCCGCGGCGCTCACCGGACGGGCTGCTCGCAGCGCAGGGAGGCGACGTAGGCGTCGTGGTTGCGGCGCACCTCGGCGAGCGAGTCGCCCCCGAACTTGCGCAGCGCCTCGCCGGCCACCACGAGCGCCATCATCGTCTCGGCCACCACCCCCATCGCCGGGACCGCGGTGACATCGGTGCGCTCCTTGAACGACACGGTCTCCTCCTTGGTCACCGTGTCGACGGTGCGCAGCACCGGGCGGTTGAGGGTCGACAGGGGCTTCATCGCCACCCGGGCGACGAGCGGCTCGCCGGTGGTCATCCCCCCCTCCAGCCCGCCGCTCCAGTTGGAGTCGCGCCCGTAGCCGGCCTCGGGGTCCCAGGTGATCGGGTCGTGCGCCGCCGATCCCCGCCGGCCGGCGACCTCGAAGCCCTCGCCGATCTCGACGCCCTTCACCGCCTGGATGCTGAGCATCGCCTGGCCGAGCAGGCCGTCGAGCTTGCGGTCCCAGTGCACGTGGCTGCCGAGGCCGACCGGCACCCCGTAGCCGATCACCTCGACCACCCCGCCGAGGGAGTCTCCGACCTTGGCGGCGGCCTTGATCTCGGCGACCATCGCCGCGGCTAGCTCCGCGTCCGCGCAGCGCACCTCGGAGGCGTCGATCGCCTCGAGGTCACCCGGCCCGGGCCGGGCGGGGCGCTCGGCCCGGACCGGGCCGAGGGCGACGACGTGGCTCACGATCGCGATGCCGAGCCGGGCGCGCATGCCCGTCGAGTACCGGTCGACGCGCTTGCCAGCCG
>JAKARG010000441.1:0-1793 GCA_021819345.1 Actinomycetes bacterium
GCGCCACGGCCTCCCCGAGCGTGCCCAAGCGGCGCTGGCGCGCTCGTCGTCTGGCGGGGGACCGGTGTGCTGGAGCGTTGCCCGGCCGCTGGCCGTGCTCGTGAGCCGAGACGGCCCGGATGGTCACTGCGGATCCCTCGGGCCACGGCGGGTGCTGGCCGCGCGAAGCGGGTCTGCCGGTACCTGGCGGGTGCCCGCCTGGCAGTGCGGGCATCTCGGGCCCGGGCGGCCATCCGCCCTGCGCAGGGGGCTGGCCGGGACCGTGGCCTCGCGCCCGGCCTGCGGGCTCGGGTGGTTGCCCGGCGGCATCAGGAGAGCTGGCAGAGCGGCGCCACGGAGTCCGGCTCGTCGCTACCGGCCGAGTAGGGGGCGCCGGGACGGGCAGGGGTGGAGGTGGCCGCCGCAGCTCCGAGCAGGGAGGAGCTCCTGAGCCCGAGGCGCTCGAGGCGGTATGCGCCGGCGGTGGCGAGGACCCCGAAGCCGTAGCGGATGCTGCGCCGCAGCGAGATCGAGCTCGCGTCGGCCCCGTAGCGGGTCGGGCAGGAGATCTCCCCGATCCTTGCGCCGAGGTGGACCGCCTGGACGATGACCTGGTTGTCGAAGACGAAGTCGTCGGAGTTGCTCTCGAGCGGCAGAGCCCTGAGCAGCTCGGCGCTGTAGGCGCGAAGGCCCGTGTGGTACTCCGAGAGCCGCTGGTCGATCAGGAGGTTCTCTGCGATGGTGAGCGCCCGGTTGGCCAGGTACTTGTAGCGGGGCATGCCGTTGGCGACGGCGTCCTGGGCGAGCACCCGGCTCCCGAGGACCAGGTCGTAGTGCCCGGAGGTGATCATCGCCGCCATCGCCGTGACGAGCCGCGGGGAGTACTGGTAGTCGGGGTGGACCATCACCACGATGTCCGCCCCGGCCTCGAGCGCGGCGGAGTAGCAGGTCTTCTGGTTCGCCCCGTAGCCGAGGTTGCTCGGATGGGTGATGCAGCGCAGGTCGAGGCGCCGGGCGACGGCGGGAGTGCCGTCGGTGCTGGCGTCGTCGACGAGCAGGATCTCGTCCACGACCTCCCGGTCGATCTCCGACACGGTGCGGACGAGGGTTGCCGCCGCGTTGAAGGCCGGCAGGACCACCACCACTCGACGTCCCTGGAGCACGCTCGGTTCCTTTCCCATCCGCAGCGCTTCCCATCCGGCGGATCGGGCCCCCCGGGGTCTCCGGGGTTCCAGGCTTCCGGGCGACGCCGAGGCTACTACGCCCCGGTGGGCGAGGGCGCGCTGCTCCCAGGGTTCCGAGCGCCCGCCTCGGCCCGCCGTGCCCGCCCCGGCGCCCGGAGTGCCCGCCTCGGCCTGCTCCGCGCTCGCCCCGGCCCCCGGCTCCCCGCCCGGCCCCCGGCTCCCCGCCCGGCCCCCCGGCCCGGCGCCCGGGGCCCGGCTCCCGGCCCGGCACGCCCGTGCCCGCCCTGCGTGGGCACGCCTGTCGCTCGCCGGCAGGTCGGGTCCTGGTGTGCAGCCCGACCCCCCGGGCTAGTTTGTCGGGCGTGTCAGCCGTGGGGGTGTGGCCGTCCGAGCCCCTGACCGGCTCGCTCGCCGAGCGTGCCTACTTCGCCGTGCGGGACCGCCTGCTCACCCTTGCCATCGCGCCCGGAGCCCCGGTCCAGGAGGACCGGCTGTGCGCCGAGCTCGGCCTCGGGCGCACCCCGGTGCGGGAGGCGATCAAGCGCCTGGAGGCCGAGCACCTGGTGGTGGTCTACCCGCGACGTGGCACCTTCGCCACCGAGATCGACATCTCCGACCATGCGCTCAAGA
>JAKARG010000441.1:1803-3378 GCA_021819345.1 Actinomycetes bacterium
CATGAGAGCATCCCGCTCATCGCCGACGTCCGTCGGCACCTCGAGTCGATGGCGGCCGAGCGCGCCGCGCTCCATCACACCGGGTCCGACGCCGAGGTGCTCGGCGCCCTCCGCGCCGAGATCGAGGCGGCTGCCAGCAGCCGGGCGCCACGTGCCCGCCGGCTGGCGGCACCTGACCGGGATGCTCTCATGGGCCTCGACGGCCGCCTCCACCAGGCGCTCTACCACGCCACCGGGAACCCCTACCTGGAGACGACCCTCGGGCAGTACTACAACCTCGCGCTGCGCCTGTGGTACGCGTTCATCGACCGGCTCGACGACGTGGCCGGCCATGTAGGGGGACATGTCGAGCTGGTCGAAGCCGTGCTCGCCGGCGATGCTGCGACTGCCTCCCGGCTCGCCTCCGAGCACGTCGAGGCCTTCGAGCGGGCGGTGCTCGAAGCCGAGCTCCACCACTCGGTGGTCTTGACGCCCTCTGGGGCCTGAGATATACCAGTGATATACCTTTGCCGGCTCGGCGCCGGCAGGGAGGAGATCACGTGAGCGGAGCACCCGCCGAGGCGAGCACGGTCATCATCGGGGCCGGCATCGTCGGCAACGCGCTTGCCTGGCACCTCGCCCGGCTGGGGGAGACCGGGGTGGTGCTGGTCGACAAGGGGCCCCTGCCGAACCCGGGAGGCTCGACCGGCCATGCGTCCAACTTCCTGTTCCCCTTCGAGCACTCCCGGATGATGCTCCGGCTGACCGCCGACAGCGTCGAGCAGTACAAGGCGCTCGGCGTGTTCACCGAGAGCGGGGGGATCGAGGTGGCCCGAGGCGAGGCGCGCATGCAAGAGCTCCGCCGCAAGGTCTCGACCGCAAAAGCCTGGGACGTCGCCTGCGAGCTGCTCTCCCCCGAGGAGGTGGCCAAGCTCGTTCCCTACGTGAACGACGAGCTGCTGGTCGGCGGGCTGTCGTTCCCGAGCACCGGCGTGGTCGACTCGCTGCGTGCGGGCACGATCATGCGTGAGCGGGCGCAGGACCTCGGGGCGCTCAGCGTCGTCGGCAACGTCGAGGTCGAAGGCCTCGAGGTCATCGGCGGCCGGGTGCGGGCGGTGCTGACCGACGTCGGGGTGATCCGGACCGAGCGGGTCGTCGTCTGCTGTGGGGTCTGGAGCCCTCGGGTCGCCCGGATGGCCGGCGCGCACATCCCGCTCACTCCGGCGGTGCACCAGATGGTGAGCGTCGGGCCGATCGGGCTGTTCGCCGGCACCGGCGGCGAGATCTCCTACCCGATCGTGCGCGACGTCGACACCTTCATGTACGAGCGCCAGCACGGCGCCGACATGGAGGTCGGCTCCTACGCCCACCGCCCGATCCTCGTCGACCCCGACGACATTCCCTCGATCGCCGAGTCGGCGCTGTCGCCGACGGAGATGCCCTTCACCCCCGAGGACTTCGACCCCCAGCTGGCCGCCGCCCTCGAGCTCATGCCCGAGCTGCTCGGCGACGAGGCGGCCGGGGTGCGCTACGCGATCAACGGGCTCATCTCGCTCACCCCCGACGGTCACCCTCTCCTCGGGCCGTCCCCGGAGG
>JAKARG010000442.1 GCA_021819345.1 Actinomycetes bacterium
CTCCCCGAGCTGGCGGTAGAGGGGAGCATCGAGTGGAAACCTCCGACGGTGGGCATCTGGGGCCCGCGGCGCCTACCGGTCACCTTCCGCCCGGGTGGCTGAGCCCCGAGGTCTCCGAGTGACCCCCGCAGCGCCGGAGGTCGTCCTCGCCTCCGGTCACGGCGTCGCCGAGCTGGTCAGGGCGATCCTCGCGGCAGTCGACCAGGAGTACCCCCACCGCCTGGCCCAGGAGCTCACCTGCGACGCCGACCTTGCGCCGCCAAGGGTGCTCAACCCGAGCTTCTACGGCAGCTACGACTGGCACTCGGCGGTGCACTGCCACTGGAGCCTGCTGCGCTGCCTCGACTCCGGCCTCCCGAGCGACCTGCGGCGCCAGGCCGTTGCGGTCCTCGACCGCCACCTCGCCCCCGAAGCGCTGGCCGGGGAGCTGAGCTTCTGGGACGGGCCGGGCGGCCGGCACGTCGAGCGTCCCTACGGCTGGGCGTGGCTGGTCGCGCTCCACGCCGAGTGCCTCCGTCACCGCGACGGCGGCACCGCCGGCGCCTCCGGCTGGGCGGAGGCCCTCCGGCCCCTCGCCGAGCTGCTCGGCTCGCGCCTCGAGAGCTACTTCGGCGCCGAGCTGGCCTTCCCGATCCGCTCCGGCACCCACGCCAACAGCGCGTACTCGCTCCGCCTGCTGCACCGGGCGGGCGTGATCGGCAAGAACCCGACGCTCCGCCGGGCGGCGGCGACCGCTGCCGAGCGTGCCTTCGGCACCGACGGAGCGCTCCCCTTCCACGGAGCGCCGTCGGGCGACGCCTTCGTCGACCCCTCCCTCACCGAGGCGGCCCTGATCGCCGACCTCTACGAGCCCGATCGCTTCGCAGGCTGGTTCGCCCGGGCCTGCCCGCCTGGGGCTCAGCGGGACTGGAGCCCGCCGGGCTTCGAGCGCAGCGGCGAGGATCCCGGTCGGGTCCACCTGGAGGGCCTGCTCATCACCCGCGCCGGCTGCCTGCACCGGGTCGCTTCCGCCCTCCCCGCCGGCGACCCGCTCGCCGAGGACCTCCGGAGGGGGGTGGAGGACCATCTGGCTGCGATCAGGACGATCGAGCCGACCGACGGCTTCGGCCGCTCCCACTGGCTCCCGACCTTCCTCGGCGATCTCGACCGGGAGCTGGCCGGCTGATCCCGCTACCCGGACGGGTCGCTACCCGACCGGCGGGTGCTCGGGGGTGAGGAGGCCACGGGACTCTCCGACGACTACGACTCCGAGCGAGGCGGCCTTGGCAAGCACGCTCTGGTGCGGCTCCAGGTGGGACACCACCACGGCCCTGGTCGCCACGCCGGCATGGGTCAGCCGCTCCGCTCGCCGCAGGGCACGCTCGAGGTCGTCCACATGAGCCTGCCCGGCCGCTTCCACCACCAGGACCACGTCGTCCCCCTCCGCCAGGCGGGCGTCGAGGAAGGCGTCGGCCAGCTCCACGTCAGCGGCGGTGTCCGCAGGCAGGTCGCCCAGCAGGAGGTCGAGACGCTCGTCGGAGACGACACGGACCCGGGTGGCGATCCGGCGGGGCACGAAGCGGCGGGGGTCCAGTCCGATCTTGGTCTCCAGGAGCGAGCCCTTGGTCTCGGCCATGTCGCGGTCCAGGACCCCGAGGTGACGGTTGGTCGTCTCCACGTACTCCGCCACCTTGGCTGACAGCTGGCGCTGGGCCTCGGCCAGCTCCCCTATGTGGGCCTCGGTGCGGGCCTGGGTCTCGAGGAACTGACGGAACAGCTCGGGCAGCTCCAGGATCCCGTCGCCGAGCAGCACTGCACGCAGTTGGGCACGCAGTCCGGCGTCGGCCTCGAGCTGCCTGATGACCTCGAGCGCGTCCATCCCCCGCAGGGGCTAGGTCGCCGCCCGGGGTACCCACCCGGGGATTGATCCGCCAACGAAGCCGTCCCGGAGGTTCGGCGGTCGGGAAGTCCGGTCGCCAGGGGGGCGGTTGCCTCAGCGGTCCAGGGGGTGCGCCCACCTCAACCCGGGATAGCGCCCGAAGCCCCGGTCGGCGGTCATCCAGGTTGCGTTCACCTCGATGGCCAGCGCGGCGAGGTAGGCGTCGGTCACCTGGTTGCCCCGGGCACCCGTGGCGGCGCACAGCCGCTGGAAGAGGTCCCGGTGACGTTCACCGGGCGCGAGCCGGACGGTCGCCGGTGAGGCCCTGACGCCGGCGGCGAAGCTCCACGCCAGTTCGGTAGGCGTCGGATCGGCGAACACCCGGGGGTGGGTGACGACCCGGACGAACCCGCTGAGCACCAGGTCGCTCACGCCGAGGGGCTCGTCACCTACACGCTGGCGCCAACCCTGCCGCTCCGGGCCACCTATGGCCGGGCAACCTATGGCCGGGCAACCCATGGCCGGGCCGCACCGACTGCCGGGCCGCACCGACTGCCGGCCCGCTCAGGCCTCCATCACCACCGGCACGATCATCGGGCGCCGCTTGGTGCGCTCCGAGACGAAGCGCCCGAGCGCCTGGCGGGCGGCCCGCTTGAGCGCCTCGGGCTCCACCGATGCCGCCCCGTCGAGGTCCCCGAGCGCGGCGAGCACCCGCCGGCGGGCCTCGTCGAGCAGCTCCTCGGCCTCGGGGGCGTACACCCAGCCGCGGGTGATGATCTCCGGCCCGGTGACGAGCTCGCCGCTCTTGGTGTCGACGGTGAGCACCACCATCACCACCCCCTCCTCGGCCAGCACCTTGCGGTCGCGCAGCACCCCACTACCCACGTCGCCGACGATCCCGTCGACGTAGAGGTAGCCGGCGGGGACCTCCCCGACGAAGTCGATGCTCTCGTCGGTCAGCTCGACCACGTCGCCGTCCTCGGCGAGCAGGATCCGAGACGCGGGGACTCCCATCTCCTCGGCGAGCTGGGCGTTGTGGGTGAGGTGACGGAACTCGCCGTGGACCGGGATGAAGCTCGCCGGGCGCAGGACCGAGTGCAGGAGCCTCAGCTCGTCGCGCATCGCGTGGCCGCTCACGTGGACATCCGCCAGGCCGGAGTGGACCACCTCGGCGCCGAGCCGGCAGAGGCCGTCGATCACCTTGCCGACCGAGGTCTCGTTGCCCGGGATGGCGTGCGAGGAGAGCACCACCAGGTCCCCCTCTCCAACGGAGATCCGCCGGTTGTCGTTGGCCGCCATCAAGGTGAGCGCGGACATCGGCTCGCCCTGGGAGCCGGTGGAGATCACGCAGACCCGCTCCGGCGGGTGCCTGTCGATGTCGTCGATGTCGACCAAGGAGCGGTCGGGGATGCTGAGCAGGCCCATCGAGCGGGCGAGGGCCACGTTCTTGCCCATCGAGCGCCCGAGGGTCGCCACGACCCGTCCCTCGGCGACCGCCGCGTTGGCG
>JAKARG010000443.1 GCA_021819345.1 Actinomycetes bacterium
GTAGTCCTGGGCGAAGGTCCACTTCAAGTAGTTGGGACCGTAGAACTCCGTCACGTTGACCGGATCGAGCTTCACCTTCACACCCGCAGCGCTCGCCTGCTGGGCGAGGACCTGGGCGGCAGAGACGGTCCCCTGGGCAACCGCCGAGGTGGTCAGGGTCACCGACAGGTCCTCGCGGCCGGCAGCCCGAAGCAGCGACTTGGCCCTCGAGATGTCCTGCTCACGCTGGGGGAGGGCGTGGTCGTAGGAAGGGTCCCAGATCGAGAACAGGTCGTTTCCGATGGTCCCCTTTCCTCCGAACACCGCTTCCATCATCTCCCGACGGTTGACGATGTAGCGGAAGGCCTGACGCACCCTGACGTCGTCGAATGGCGGCTGGTCCACCCTCATGGTGAAGGGGGTCCAACCCCCACCGTCGGCCACGAGCAGCTTCCCCCCGCCGCTCTTCACGCTGCTCGTCGCCGCGACCGACAGCAGGTTCACCACGTCGAACTGCCCGGAGAGCAGACCGTTGACCTGGGTGGTCTCGTCGCTGACGTCGTCTAGGACCAGCTCGGAGAGGTAGGGCAGGCCCGAGCGCCAGTAGTGCTCGTTGCGGACGAACACCGACTGCTGGCCGGGGGTGAAGAAGTGGTACCGGAACGGTCCGGTACCGACCGGGTTCTTCGGGTCGAAACCGACCGGGACGATGTTGCCGTAGCCGACCTGGGCGATCGTCTCGGCAAAGGTCGAGAAGGGCGTGCGGCAGGGCACTGCGACGGTGTACGCGTCGAGCTTCTTCATCCCGGCCACGTCGACCGGCGCCAACCCGGCCGCACCGGGCATCGGGTCCTTCGGGTCGACCTCCCGTTGGAAGCTGAAGATCACGTCGTCGGCGGTGAGCTCACGGCCGTTGTGGAAGGTGATCCCCTTGCGCAGCCGGATGGTCCAGAGGGTCCCGTCGCTGTTGGGGGTGATCTCCTCGGCCAGCACCATCTCGAGCCCCGCCGAGTCGTCCATGCCCACCAGCGGCTCGAACAAGGAGTTGATCCGGGCGAAGTCCATGTTGGTCACCGGATCCTGGCCGTCGAGGGTGTCCGAGCTCGACCCGCCGCTTATGCCCCCGGTGAGCGTCCCTCCTCGCTTCGGCTTAGGGGCCGCTTCGCTCGCCCGGGTAGGAGCGGAGACCCGCTCGTCGGTGGAGCCGCAAGCGGCCAGGACCCCGCCGAGGGCAGGGACCGCCGCCAGGGCGAGGCCCCTGCCCAGGAGCTCCCGACGGCTCATCCGCGCACCGGAGCATTCTCCCGCCCCCCGTGCGGGGGCGCCTGGCTCTGGCTCTGACATCTTTGCTCTCCTCCTGCTCGTGACGACGGGAACTGCTCGACCGCTACTGCAACAACTGCGGCCGCCGGACGGCCGGCGACCCTGCCTCGTCTAGCCTCGGGCCGAATGACAGAAAGCCCCGAGGGCAAGCCGCGGGACCAGAGCCAGACGGTGGAGCGTGCTCTCCGCCTGCTCGATCTCGTGGCCTCGAGCCCCCTCCCGATGACGACTTCCCAGCTCTCGGGCGCCAGCGGGCTGCCCCGGCCGACGGCGCACCGCCTCTTGCTCACCTTGGAGCGCCTCGGCTACCTCGACAAGGTCCAGGACCACGCCTTCTCCCTCGGGTACAAGGCAACCAGGATGTCGGGGGTCCGCGGGGCACAACAGGCCCTGGTGCGGCGAGCTGCGCCGGTGCTCTCGGCACTCGTGGGAGAGGTGGGCGAGACCGTCGGGCTGAGCACTCCGGTCGGCTCCGCCCTGGTCGAGGTCGAACAGCTCGAACCGCCCCTGCCGCTGCGCCAGATGAGCTACCTCAACGTCGCCTTCCCGCTCCACGCGAGCTCCAACGGCAAGCTGATGCTGTCCGGGTTCTCCCCTGCCGACCTCGACTCGTTCCTCGCCCAGCCGCTGGAACGCCGGACGGCACGCACCATCGTCGATCCCGCCAAGCTGAGGGCGGAGCTCGTCGCCACGCGCGAGCGCCACTTCGGCATCTGCCTCGAGGAGCTCTACGACGGCATCAACGGGGTGTCCGGCTGCATCCGCGACGACTCCGGCACCGCGATCGGCTACGTGAGCGTGTCCGGACCGGCGTTCCGCCTCCCGTCCGAGGCGCTCTTCGAGGTAGCACCGACGGTGCTCCGCTCCTGCGAGAAGATCGCTGCCGCGCTCCAACTGGCCCCCCAGGGTGTCCACAATGCGGACTCAAGGTCCGCTCCTCGGACACACTAACAGCGCCTGGCCCAGATATCAACCGGAGTGACGGCGGCTCCGGTGGCCGGCCGAGCGAAGGCGATATCGAAATCGAGAGCGAGCCGGGCCCGAGATGGGGGCCGTGGATCTCGAACGGCCGCATCGTCCCCGTGGGCTCGGCGTAGGAAGCAGCCGGGGTGCAGGGATCCGGTAGGCCCCAGCCGCCTGTCCCAGCCACCTCAACGGGACCTTCGTGGTCGTGGTGCCCCCGCCCGGATTCGAACCGGGATCTGCTCTTTAGGAGAGAGCTGCTCTATCCCTTGAGCGACGAGGGCTGGCACGTGAGGCTCGTCTGGGAACAGGCCCGGGATCGAGGCCCGGATCGTCCACTGGAAGCCCACGGGGACTCCGTCAGGCTACTGCCTGAGAGCAGGCCCTGCCGAGGGCTCGACCGCGGCCCCCTCGGTCCCGTCGGTGGGCCCTCGTGGTCCTGGTGTCCAGGCCGGCCGTCACCCACCGAGGGGCCCGAGCTGGCAGGGCCGGAAGTACGCTGCCCGCATGGAGTACCGGGTCCTCGGACGTACTGGTGTCAAGGTGAGCCCCCTCTGCCTCGGAGCGATGATGTTCGGGGGGTGGGGCGAGCACGACCACGAGGAGTCCGTACGGATCATCCGCCGGGCCCTGGACGCCGGCGTCAACTTCGTCGACACTGCCGACGTCTACTCCCAGGGGGAGTCGGAGGAGATCGTCGGCAAGGCTCTCGCCCAGGTCGATCGCTCGGAGGTGGTTCTCGCCACCAAGTTCCACGGCTCGATGGGTGAAGGGCCCAACCGCTCGGGCAATTCCCGCCGGTGGATCTTCGCCGAGGTCGAGAGCAGCCTCCGTCGCCTCGGTACCGACTACATCGATCTCTACCAGGTGCATCGACCAGACCCGTCGACCGACATCGAAGAGACCCTCGCAGCGCTGACCGACCTCGTCCGTGCCGGCAAGATCCGGTACTTCGGCCACTCGACCTTTCCGGCTCACCAGATCGTCGAGGCTCGCTGGGCCGCCGAGCGGCGGGGCACGGAACGCTTCTCCACCGAGCAGCCGCCCTACTCGATGCTCGTCCGGGGGATCGAGGCCGACGTGCTGCCGGTCTGCG
>JAKARG010000444.1 GCA_021819345.1 Actinomycetes bacterium
ATCTCGGCGGTCGTCTGGCGGGCGCCGATCACAGCGCCCGCCGGGCCGTTCCTGTCTTCGCGCTGCAGTCGGTCGCGCTAGTCGCAGCCGCTGTCGTGGCGTGGGCAGTCGACAAGCCCGGCGTAGGCGCATCGCGCTTGGTTCTCCTTGCCTTGCTGGCGGCTGCGATGGGGCTGCAGAATGCCGTTGCGCGCCGCCTTGCGGTAGCCGACATGACCACCACCGTGCTAACTCTTACCCTAACGGGCATCGCCGCCGACTCCCGCTGGGCAGGGGGCAGCGACTCGCGGATCGTGCGACGGGGATCCTCGGTGCTGCTCATGCTCGCCGGTGCTGTCGGCGGCGCCGCCCTCGAGGCACAAGGGCTCGGCTGGCCGCTCACCGCATGTGCCACTCTCGCCGTCGCTGCAACGATCTGGATGGCCAGCACTCGATCAGAGTCATTCCCCACGAAACCGTCAGGAACCACCATCACGACCGAAAACCCCGCTGCGACCACGTCGACCTGAGTAGGCGTGACCGAGAAGAGCAAAACCACGGCCGCCTCGCCCCCGTTTCGGACGCATGACAGGCGAGTCCTACCACCGAGCCGGCAAGGGCATGTACGGCGCGGACCACGACGGCGATCGATTCGAGAGTGTGTGGATGCTCCGCCGGTAAGAATGGGAAGAGTATGAGAAGAACACCCGGGTTGACATCTTCATCGGAACGCCGAGTCAACATGATGCGGCGAAGTGTGCACAGGCAGTCTGTAGAACGCGACAACATGGCTGCTAGCTCCAGAGAATCGCTTTCTGGTATCGTCGAACTGGAGGTCGACATGGCCGAAACCTGCACCCATCTGGGCACCGTCCGTGACGTGACACCCTCGAGCGACGGCTGCGAGGAATGCCTGCGGATCGGCGATCGCTGGGCTCATCTCCGCTTGTGCATGTCCTGCGGTCATGTCGGCTGCTGTGACAGCTCTCCCAACCGTCACGCCACCGCCCACTGGAACGCGTACCACGACCACCCGCTGATCAGGTCCTTCGAGCCGGGAGAGGACTGGTGGTGGTGCTACCCGGACCAGCTGTTCTTCGAGGTTGACGGCGCCGCTCCGGCCCCGTCGCACTCCTAGAGCCCTAGCGGTTATGGGGGCACGGTGCCGTGGACGCCCAGAAGGTGGCGCCTGCCTCGTCACCAAGCTCGGGGCTACGCGACCCTCGCCGCGGCAGCCCGGGACCCGTTCTGGGTGCTGTTCTGGTTCACCGGCACCAAGCGTGACGCCCCCGCTCGGAAGGCGCTCGCGTGTCCACCGAGGACCAGCAGGACCCCCAGTCGTCCAAGGGCAGGCGGCTCTCCCGGTCCCGTGGACTCATCGAGTCGGCCGGCGGTGTGGTCGTGGCCGAGTACTTCGACATCGGCCGGTCACGTTCGCTGCCGTGGAAGCGGCGGCCCGAGGCGGCCTCGCTCCTCGACGCGCTGGCCTGGCTGGACCGCGGCTTCGAGGCGGTTGTCATCGGCGGGCCCGCCCGCGCCTTCTACGGCAACCAGTTCGGCCTCACCTTCCCCGTCTTCGTCCGCTACGGGGTGGAGCTGTGGGTACCCGAGGTGGGAGGCGCCATCGACTCGGGCTCCGACGCCCACGACCTTCGTCCTGTCGCTCTACGGCGGGATGTCCAATGGCGAGCGCAACCGGATCAAGATCTGCGTCCGGGCTGCCATGGCCGCCCAGGCCCGCACCGAGGGGCGCTTCCTCGGTGGCCGCCCACCCTACGGCTACCGGCTCGCCGACGCCGGGCCGCACCCCAACCCGGGCAAGGCGGCCGTGGGCCAGCGCCTCCACCGCCTGGCGCCGGACCCGGACGCGGCTCCAGTGGTGCGCCGCATCTTCGACGAGTACCTCGCCGGCCGAGGCCTGTACGCCATCGCCGAAGGGCTGACCTGCGACGGCATCGCCTGCCCCTCCGCCCACGACCGGGCCCGCAATCCCCATCGGCAGGGTCTCGCCTGGTCGAAGATGGCGGTGCGCACCATCCTCGCCAACCCCCGCTACACCGGACGCCAGGTGTGGAACCGCCAGCGCCGCGACGAGGTGCTCCTCGACGTCGACGACGTCGCGCTCGGCTACGTCAGCAAGATGCGCTGGAACGACGAGGACGCCTGGATCGTCTCCGAGGCGCTCACCCACGAGCCGCTCGTGTCAGACGAGCAGTGCCATCGAGAGATGCAGGGAAGCGCGAACCACGGGCGAGCCCACTACCGCTGCCGCTACCCGAGCGAGTACGCGATGGCCAACGAGCTCGACCACCCGAGGAACGTCTAGGTGCGCGGGGACCAGATCCTTGGACCCCTCGACGGCTGGATGGCCCAGGTGTTCGACCCGGACGACATCGACGAGAGCCTCGACGCGCTCCACACCGTGAGCCCGTCGGAGATGCAGAGGTGACCAAGACCGACGCGCCACGCAGGCGGCTGGCGGCGTGCGACCGTCGTGTCACTCGCTACCGCGCGGCGCTCGACTCGGGTGCCGACCCGTCCGTCGTGACCACCTGGGTCGCCGAGGTCCAGGCCGAGCGGGTCGCGGCCGAGGTCGAGCTGGACCGGGCCGCCGGGTACAACCACGGGCGCCTGCCGTGGGATCAGCTCGCCGCGCCGGTGAACGGCCTCGGCAACCTGCTCGATGTGCTCGCCCACGCCGCGCCGGAAGACAAGGCCGAGGTGTACCGGCAACTGGGGCTACGGCTCACCTACGACCCGGCCCGGCGTGTCATCGTCGCGGAGTTGGACCCGTGGGCGAGAGTCGGCGTCGGAGGACCGATCGACCCGAGATGCCCACCGGAGGCCGCAGCCGAGGCCGTGGGCAAAATTCGGTGTCGGAGGGGGGACTTGAACCCCCACGCCCTTGCGGGCACCAGCCCCTCAAGCTGGCGCGTCTACCTATTCCGCCACTCCGACGTGGCCGCCGGGCCGTCCCGGCGAACCGGGAGAGCATAGCGCCAGGCGCCGCCCCCCGATCGCCGGCGTCGGAGCTCCTGCGAGGCCGCCCCCTGATCGCCGGCGAGGCCACTCCGGCGGGGCCACTCGGGCGAGGTCGCTCCGGCGAGGTCGCTCCGGCGAGGCAGGTGCGGTCCTACGAGCCCGGGGCCCGCCCGGAGCGCTACCGTCTCGGGGGTGGTCCTCCATGCGGCCCGCTGCACCCGGGTCCTCCTCCGCCCCCTGGACCTCGCGGCCGTAGGCGTCCACTCGGCCCTCCGCGCCGCGCCTCGCCACGCCACCACACGCCACGCCGCGCCGCGCCGCGCCGAAGGTCAGCGTGCGGCGACGGCCCTGTGCTCTGCGAGCCGGCGCACCGCCGTGACGACCTCCCGGGCGAC
>JAKARG010000014.1 GCA_021819345.1 Actinomycetes bacterium
CACCGCGGCGAGGGACGGAGGCCCCAGGTGGACCAGGAAAGACGTTGCGGAGGCCCCGGTGTCGGACGCAGCGATCAGGTTGGTCAGGTTCGACACCGGCAAGGCCGACGACGCCAGCCAGGCGAGCACGAGGGGCTGGAGGGCCAGGGCCAGGGGGTCCAGGTCTCGACTTCGCGCGATCCGGATGTACAGCGGGGTGAGCAGCACCACGGCCGCGTCGAGGTTGAGGACGGTCGTCACTCCGGCGGCCAGCAGCCACAACCCCCCGAGCGAGCCGGACCGCCCGGCGAGCAGGCGGGCCGCTGCGCGGAAGAACCCGAGCTCGTCGAGCAGGACCGACAGGGGGACCGCAGCGAGCAGGAAGGCAATGGGGGCAAGGAGCACGCGCAAGGCGGTCACGCTGGCCCCGAGGCCGGTAGTGCCGGCGAGCGCACCGACCGCGGCCGCCACCACCGGGGCGAGCCAGGCCGGGATGCCGAAGGGGCGCCAGAGCGCCCCAGCCACGCCGGCGAGCAACAACGCGACAGCGAGGGCCGTCACTCCGATCGCCCGGCTCGCCCTACCCGTAGGTGCCGGAGCGCCGGCAGCGTTCGGGGTCTCGTCCTCGCGCAGGGAGAGTCATCGTCCGGGCGAATCGTAGGGCCACGACGGCGCATTGGCCGGCGGCCGACCAGTACGGCGGGTAGCGGGTAGGGGGCGGCGGGCGGCACGCCGGCGATCAGAGGGGCACGGTCGGGCCTGGTCCGGTCTGGGCGGCCGGGCTGTCCCGCACCGCCCGGATCGCCGGCGACCTGGCCAGCAAGTAGACCCCGATGGCGCTGGCGCTCAGGCCGATCACCTGGACCGCGACAGCGGCGGCGGAGCTGGCGAGAGTCTCACCGAGCACCAGGGCGCCGATCAGGACGCTGACCAGCGGATCGACCACCGACATGGTCGGCAGGGACAGCTCGAGGCGCCCCGCGGCGAAGGCGCTCTGGCCGACCAGGAGCCCGGCCAGCCCCACCACCGCGAGAGCGTACGGCGGCCAGTGGACGAAGGCGCCGATCCCGTCCGCAGCGATGAGGTGCCCGGTCGTCTTGGTGAGGGCGGCGGAGAGCCCGTAGAGCACTCCGGCGCCCGCAGCCAGCAGGACCGCCCTTGCGGGACCACCCAGGCATGCCCCGGCCGCGACCAGGCCAGCAGCCGCGCCGCAACCGGCGACGAGCAAGACGGTCCAGGTCGCCAGCGGGATCGTCGAGCGCCCCGCCGCCGGCGAGGCGGCCAGGAGGAATGCCGCCAGCCCGGCGCAGACCACGAGGGCTGCAAGGTTGTCGGTACGGCGGGGCCGCTGGCCCGAGGCCCAGGCCCCGAGTGGCAGCGCGAAGAGGATCCCGAGGACCATGAGCGGCTGCACCACGACGAGCGCACCAGCGGAGAGGGCCACGAACTGCAGCACGTACCCTCCGCCGTCGGCGAGGACCCCGAGGACCCACGACGCGCGCGTGGCGAGCCCGGCCAGTAGGGACAGCCGCAGCGAGCGCCCAGCCGGCTGATCGATCGCTGCCCGGTGCTGGAGGACGGACGCAGCGGCGTAGAGCAGGGAGGCCCCGAGGGCCGCGGCGACCGCCAGCACCCGCTCCAGGGTACTGACCGGGCAGCAGCGGGGTAGGTCCGGTCTGGCACAATGAGGCCGTACGGGCGCGTGGTGGAACGGTAGACACAGCGGGCTTAAACCCTGCAGCCTCCGGGCGTGAGGGTTCGACTCCCTCCGCGCCCACGCCGCTTTCGGCGCAAAGTTGCTGTTCATAGGGTTGTTCAGCCATGCAAGGACTGGCGTGGGACACGTATGGTCCCCGGCAGGTCGGTCAGGGACGGTCCGAAGCGAGCACCAGAGGGCAGGATCGGTGCGCCGCGATGGGCCTCCGAGGCGGGCCGACGTCGCCGCCGAGCGCGCGCAGGACGGCTTCCCGGACGAGCCTGACCAGCCAGGCCATCGCCATAGCCATAGCCAGAGATCATCTCCGCCGACCTACCTGCCCCCTGTACGGTCCGCTGGAGCACCTTTGCGGCGACGCCTCGGCAAGTGCGCAGCCCTCCGCGTTCGGCCTGCAAGATCTGGTCGGAAGCCCTGAGCCCCGCTAACTACTAGATCCGTCGTTCGGAGCAGCCCTCGGCTGCTGGCCCCTCGCGTGCGGTGTCGCCCGGATAAGTTGATCTGGCGCGGGGTGCCTCTTGCCGGCGACGGGGCAGGGGGGGTTCGGCTTGCCGATGGGAAACGTTCGGTAAGGACCTGGGGTCGACGAAGTGATGAGACTTTGCATCACGTGGCTGGCCGTCGTTGCGGCAGGGGTCATCCTCAGCGGGTGCGGAGGTGCTGCCGGTACGGCAAGCTCGGCCTCGACGCCAGCAAAGGCGACGACAGCCGGGAGCGCGGTCCCGACCACGATGGGCGCGAGGAGCACAGCGCTGACGACTTCTTCTAGTTCTGCGCCGCTCCGACGATGCACGAGCGGGCAACTTCACATCAGCTTCTTCGGAACCGGAGCGGCCACAGGCACCGGGCTCATCGGCATCGACGTCGGCATCGTGAACAGCCCTCGGAAGCCGTGCTGGCTCGACGGCGCACCGAAGGTCGAGCTCATCGGTGAAGACGGGTCCGCCATCGTGACCTCCGGCTACGACGGCCAGTTCCCTCCCGCCGTCGGGAGATCCTGGACCGCGCGGCGCCGGTGCCGTCGCCGTTGATGCGGTACCCGGCGATCAGCGCCGGGTACCGCATCGCCAGCCGAGACTTCGCCAACGGCGCCAACTGCTCCGCGTGCCCGGTGGTTCGCTCGCTCACGGTGAGCCTCCGCTCCGTCGCTCGACACTTCACGCCGTCGATGCGACGCTTGGCGAGCGGTGCGGCCCTCTCCGTCGGACCGTGACCACCCAACGCGGCGACCCGGCTGCGCTCCGACCCGTCGTCCGGACGCGCCATCTGGGCTCGGCCGGCACCGACGGCTGGTGCTACCAACTCTTGCGCGGTGGGAACCACCACGACCGGCTACGCCCCGCCCTCCTCGGCGACGATCACGGCGGTGTAGCTCATGGCGCGTTGTAGCGGAACGGCTGGCTCGTAGGTCCCTGTCTCGTAGTTCAGCGCACCGTGCGGTTCGACCGTTGTCACTTCCAGCTCGGCGGCACCGACGAGCAGAGCGAGGTCGGCAGGCGAGTAACACCGCAGCGACTGCTCGACCGCCTCATCCTCGCCGCCGACCTCGGTGTCCCACCACTTGTCGAGCATGCGACAGCCGTAGGGGTCGAAGCCGTACCGGCGGCGCGCCGTCCCCTGGCTCGCCTCGCGACCCGCCGCCGATGCCCAGTACCAGGGCGTGTGCACATCCAGCAGCAGCCGCCCGCCTGGGCACATCCAGTCCCGTACGCGCTCCAGGAGCGCGAGCTGATCCTGGTCACTGCCAATGCCCAACCCGTCCCAGTAGACGACCGTGTCGAAGCGAGCGTCGCCCAGATCGACGGCGTACATGTCGACTTCGAGCACCGTCAGAGCGGGGCGCGACGCGGCAAGCCGTCGGGCGTTCGTGGCTGCCCTGGCGACCAACTCGACAGCGGTGACCGTGAGACCATCGTCAACCGCGGCATCCGCCGCCTGACCCCCGCCAGCAGCCAGTTCCAAGACCGTCTTTGCGTCGGGCGCCAGTCGCCGGATCCGATCAGCTTGGCCTCGGTAGTAGTCGTCGGGGTCCCCCGAGTAGAGCCCTGTGAGAGCTCCCTGCCGCTCGTAGAAGCCGTAGGCCCATTCCATGGGCCACACGTTGGCCGCACTGAACGACGCGTCACCACCGAAAATGCTGCCGAGCCCGAGAGGGAATACTCGGCGAGATGTGCGTGATGGGCCGGCGCTTCTCTCGCTCGAGGCGGCGCCAGATCGCTCCACGGTGGTCCTGTTCAGCAGCGGTGGGAGCGGACGACGACTCCGGGGAGGTCACGGTAGGCGGTGCTGTCGGCGGACACGATCTCACGCTGGGTCGCCTTGGCGGTGGCGGCGATGATCAGATCGTGGGCTCCTCGGGGCCGTCCCTGGCGGCACACGATGACGAGGAGCTCGGCATGGGCGGAGGCGACCGCCTGGTCGTAGGCGACGATGGGGACGACGTCGATGACGTCGTCGACGAAGGCCTGCCGGTCGGGGCGGTGGCTGTCATCGGCGAGGTGGACTCCGACCAGTAGTTCGGCGACGGTGATGGCGGCGATGGCGGCGTCGTCGTCATCGGCGATCAGGTCATCGAGGGGCGATCCCGAGCGGTCAGGCTCGACGAGGAAGGTGGTGTCGAGCAGGAGCCGGCTCAGGGTCGGTGCTCGATCTCGAGGAGATCCCGGGTCGAGGTGACGTCCCGGGCGAAGGCCGGGTCGCGGTGGTGGCGGCGCAGTAGCGCCTTGACCTCGGCACCCCTACCCACTTCGGCGGGGTCGAGTTGGGCGACGACCTTGCCGCGGCGCACGATCGTGAAGTGCTCGCCGCGGTGCTCGACGGCATCGAGCAGGTCGGAGAAGTTGCGGGCGGCGTCGGTGGCACTCACCTCAGGCATGAGATCAGATTATCTGACTGAACCGACCAGAACGTCGGAGTGCCCACGCCAGCTCAACTCGGGGACGCCTGTTCGACGGGTGCCGAATCGGTGGTAGGCGTACGTCGGGCACTGCTGACGTCGACCTTCAGGCCGCACCGGACGTCGAGCAGGAGGACGCTGACGGCGTCGTCGACCGGGCAGGGCTGTAGCGCCTGGCGGACGGCGCAGGGGGAGCGGCGGGGAACGAGCGGTTCGACGAACCTGATGACCTCGAGCGGCTACAGCGAGCGCCCCAAGTGATCGACGGCATCGAAGACCCCGTGGCGGACGGCGCAGTCGTGGCCTTGCGGGTCGCCCGGGCGCAGGCCTTCGGCGAAGGCAACGAGCGCACCGCCTTCCTCCTCGCCCGCTGGCGGCTCGATCGCAACGACCAGGACGCGGCAGTCCTGCTCCGCCCAGACGATCGCGCAGCCGCCGACCTGCTCGTGCGAGCAGCGGCCGGCTCGGACACCCGGGACCAGCTCATCAGATCGGATCTGAGTGACCACTCGATGATCTCAGGCCGATCCGGACCGGGGAGAGCGTGGTTCGGCTACAGCCCCGGGGACTTCGTGCGTGGCCCCCGGGACGGTGGCGTGCTGGCTGGCGGCTTGTTGCCGGCGCCGCCCGACAGCGACAGCCTGCCGAACGAGGCCCTCGGGAGCAGTCGCAGAGCGGCTGATCTCCTGGTCGAGCCGTCATCGTTCGGCGGCGACGAGCGGGCCGAGGCGGTCCCCTGGAGCGACGTCAGGGGCGAGGATGGCGTAGTTCTGGTCCGCTTGTTCGGGCGCTATGTGGCGGCCGACCGGATGGCGCCGCGTTCCTCGCCGGGCCGGGGTCCCATGTAGGTAGCCCGTACTCGGAACTGGCTGCGCCGGGTGTACTCCTCGAGTGCGTGGCCGATCCAGCCTACGGTGCGGGCGAGCACGAAGATGGCTTCGCTGGCGCCGGGGATCATCAGGTGGGTGTGGGCGAGGGCTGCGAGGGCGAGGTCCACGTTGGGCGGCGGGGTGCCCCGGGCGGCGGCCAGCTGGAGGAGGGCGTCGACGGCGTCCATGTCGGCTCCAGTCGAGCGGAGGCGGTCGAGCAGCTCGGCGGCGCGGGGGTCGCCGTCGGGGTAGAGGGGGTGCCCGAAGCCGTGGAGCTGGCCGCCTCGGCCGAGGAGGTCGCCGAGCGCGGCTGGCGCCCCGAACCGGGCGGTATCGGCGAGGATGGGTCGAACCCGCAGGGAGTTGCCTGCATGGAGGGGGCCTCCTGCAGCGCTCATGCCAGTGAGGACCACGGCGTAGGGGTCGGCGCCCACGGCGGCCGCAGTGCGGGCGGCGAGGGTCGACGCGGCGATCTCGTGGTCGGCGAGGAGCACGAGGGCGGCGTCGAGGCAGGCGACCTGGGCGGCGGTGGCGGGCAGTGGGCTCAGCCGGGGCCACAGACGGGTGGCGAGCGACCGCGATGCCGGGCCGCCGGCACGCTGGGCGGCGACGGGCAAGACCTCCACCAGCGTCGCGACCAGACCCCGGGCGATGGCGGTCACCGTGGCGGGCGCCCGGTCGTGGCGGAGCGGATCGACAGACGAGGCGGCGGCCACGGCCAGCTTCCAGCGGTCGGTGGGGCTCGTGGACGGTTGCAGCGCAGCGCACGCAGCCCCCGCTGCTCGGAGCGGGCCGGGCGGTGCTTCCCAGGGCCCGCTGCCGTCGTCCCGGACCGCTTCCCACAGCCAGCCGGTCACCTCCTCGAGCCCCGCCGAGCGCGAGAGGGCCACGGCATCGACGCCCCGGTAGTAGTAGCGGCCCCCTTCGATGAAGGTCAGCTCCGACGCGAACCCGACCGGAGCGCCGCCCGCCGCCAGCGCCCGCCGGGAGGAGCGAGCCAGGCGCTCCACCTCAGCGGCGTCGAAGCGGCTCCCCTCCGGCGTCCGCACCCGCGTCAGCCGGCCTCGGCTGACATAGGCGTAGAGGGTGGCGGGCTTGACCCCGAGGACGGCAGCTGCCTCCTCCACCGTCAAGTTGATCACAAATCAATGTTGATCTACATGTAGCGCGGAGTCAAACTTGTGGGTATGGCTACCACCACGCCCGACGAACCCGACCAGCTCATCGACGTGCCCGCCGGGCTCCGGGGGGTGGCCGTGACCGACACCCGCCTGGGGGATGTACGCGGCGCGCAGGGCTTCTTCCACTACCGGCAGTACTCCGCCACCGACCTGGCTCGCACCCGCAGCCTCGAGGATGTCTGGCAGCTCCTGCTCGACGGCGAGCTGCCCACCACCGCCGCCGAGCGGGACCGCTTCACCGCCGAGATCGGTCCGCTGCGAACCGTGCCCGACGAGGTCAGCGACGCCGTCGCCGGCATCGCCCGACACGGCGGCGCCGGCCTGGGCGGCCTGCGCACCGCCCTATCGCTGCTGGCCCAGGCCGACGACATGCCCCCACTGTGGGACAGTCCGCCCCAACGCCGCCGCCGGGACCTGCTCCGCCTCGCCGCCGCCACCCCCACACTCATCGCCGCCCTGTGGCGACACTCCCACGGCCTCGAGCCCATCGCCCCCGACCCGACCCTCGGACACATCGCCGACTACCTGCACATGCTCGGCGGCACCCCCACCGACACGCGGGCAGCTCGGGCTGTGGAGCAGTACGCCATGCTCACCGTGGACCACGGCTTCAACGCCTCGACCTTCACCGCCCGCGTCGTCGCCTCCACCGGGGCTGACGCCGGCTCCGCGGTCGTCGCCGCCCTCGGCGCCCTCTCCGGGCCGCTCCACGGCGGGGCACCCAGCCGAGCCCTCCAGCTCCTCGAGGCCATCGGCGAGCCATCCCGGGCCGCCGCCTGGGTACGCGCCGCGATCGAACGCAACGAGCGGATCATGGGCTTCGGCCACGCCGTCTACCGCGGCGACGACCCCCGCTCGCTCCTGCTCCGACACATCGCCCAGGACCTCGGCGGCGACCTCGCCGACTTCGCCATCAGCGTCGAGGCCATCATCACCGCCACCCTCGCCGAGCTCCGCCCCGACCGGCACCTCTACGCCAACGTCGAGTACTACGCCGGCGTCGTCATGGCCACCTGCGGGATCGACCGGCAGCTGTTCACCCCAACCTTCGCCGTCGGCCGGACCATCGGCTGGACCGCCAACATCGCCGAGCAAGCCGCCGACCGGCGCATCATCCGCCCCGCCGCCCGCTACACCGGCCCGCCCCCTCCTCAACCCGTGCCCGAGCTCAACCTCGACCCCGAGGCACGCTAGCTCGACGCCGGGGAGCAACTGCGTACCCGAAGCGATCGTCGACACATGCTCGCCGCTTCGCGCGTGAACCCCGAGGCGCGTAGGGACCGGTGCGGTGAAGGGCGCTAGCGAACAGCCAGGTAGCCCATGGGAGCCGGAGACCTGCCGATGGCGGATCTGGGAGCACCCCCGAGGGCTGCCGGGGCAAGCCGTTGGCGGGCGCAGCCCGTCTTCGCGGTAACCTCGGGCTGGCTTCCCCCGCCAGCGCACCCCGTGACCCTTGGAGGCTCGCGTGCCGGAAGCCGACCCGAGACTGGCGCTCCTGCGAGCGACGATAGGTTCCCGCACGTACCTCGGGCGCACGGCGACCGGCCTCGCCCTGAGCCCCTCGGAGCACGCGACCTTGGTGATCGGGCCGCCCCGCTCGGGCAAGTCGTCAGGGCTCGTGGTGCCAAACGTCCTCGCCGCCCCCGGCCCGGTCGTCTCGACCTCCACCAAGTCCGACGTAGCCGACGCAACGCTGTCGGTGCGCCGAGGGCTCGGGACCTGCTGGTTGTTCGACCCGAGCGGCACCGTCGCCCGCCCCGAGGGGGTCGAGGCACTGCGCTGGTCCCCGGTGGTCGCTGCCCGACGCTTCGACGACGCCCTGGTGGTCGCCCGGGCCCTGACCGGGGCCGCTCGACCCGACACCCGCAGTGGAGAGTCCGTCCACTGGGCCGAGCGCGCCGAGGCCCTGATCGCCCCGCTACTGCACGCCGCAGCGCTCGGCGGCACCGGGATGCGCCAGGTGCTCCGCTGGGTGCTCACCCACGACCTCGACACCCCGGGTTCGATCCTCGCCGGCGGGCAGGCCCGCCTCGCCGGTCAGGTGGTCGAGGGGATCGCCAAGAGCGACCAGCGAGAGCTGTCGGGGATCTGGTCGACGGCGGCCAGCGTGCTCGCCGGCTACCGCTCCGAAGCGGTCCTGTCGGGAACCGACCGGCCCAACTTCCACCCCGCCGGCTTCTCCTCGAGCTGCGACACGGTCTACATCTGCGCCCCGGCCGCGCGCCAGGAGCTCGTCTCGCCGATCGTCACCGCCTTCCTCGCCTCGCTGCGTGCGGACGCGTACGCCCGCCACGCCGCCGGCGGCCCGACCCGGGGCCCGCTGCTGCTCGCCCTCGACGAGGTCGCCAACATCGCCCCCCTGCCGGACCTCCCGGCCACGGTGAGCGAGGCAGGCGGCCAGGGGGTGATGGTCCTCGCCTGTCTCCAGGACCTCTCCCAGGCCCGGCACCGGTGGGGGGCGAGAGCCGACGGACTGCTCACGCTGTTCGGCACCAAGGTGGTGCTCGGCGGGGTGGCCGACCAGGCCACCCTGGAACTGGTCTCAAGCCTCGCCGGCGAGGCCGACGTGCCGATGCCGTCGGTCACCCGCGGCAGCTGGTGGAGGCCGGCAGCGAGCGAGACCTGGTCGCTGCGCCGCCAGCGCCGGCTGCCCGTCGACGCAGTGCGCGAGCTGCAACCGGGCCAGGCTATCGTGCTCTGTGGGGCGGAGCCTCCGACGCGTGTGAGCGCTCCGGGTTGGTGGCAGGTTTCTCCATTCGCTCCCCGCCTCGGCGTCGAGCCGCCGGCTCCCCGCCCGCCCGAGCTCGGGGCCCCGGGTCCGTTCCGCGGCTCCGATCCCCCCCGAACCCGCCTGGCCGACCTCGGGCGTGGCCTTTTCCCTTAGCCCCCCTAGCCCCCTCGAGCTGGCCTGCGACCCGCTCCGGCGCACCGGCAGTCGAGATCAGCTGCGCAGGGCCACCACCAGGAAGCCCAGGTAGCCGGCGACGACCACCGTCGCCGCCGACCTGCTCAGACCCCTACCCGACCAGGCGAGCGCCACGCTCACCACGGTGAGCGCGCAGTACCAGGACGCGACCAGGGTTGCATCACCGCCGGTGTGGCCGAGCCCGACGACGACCCCGGGGAGGAACAGGCCGGCGACCACGTTGAGCATGTTGCTGTTCAGCGCCTCCGACAGCACCGCTGCCGCCCGGGCGCGCCGGGCGAGGTGCACTGCCCCCACGGCGTTGGGCAGGCTCGTGACCGCAGCGAGGACCACCCCCCCGACGACCAGGCCCGTCAGCCCGAAGTGCGTACCGAGGGCCTGGGCGCTGCGCTCCATCACGGCGCTCGCCGCCACCACCACAGCGAGCGCCCCGGCTGCGACCGGGACGTCGTGCGGACGGTAGGGGGTGTGGTCCAGGGCAGGGGCCAGCTCGGCGGCCTCCTCCTCGACCGCCTGGCGGCACCAGGCGCGCAGCCGCAAGGGGACCCCGAGGCGGCGCAGGGCTTCCTCGGGCAGCACCGACACGGCCAGGTAGGGCCCGACACCGACAGCAACGAGCGCGAGGCCCAGTGCCGGGCCGAGAGGCGTGGCCAGCACCACGACGCAGACGCCAGCCACCCAGGTCGCAGCGAGCCCCTCCAGCGTCACGACCCGGCGGTGGAGACCGAGGTGCCCGGCGACGAGCGCCCCGAGGCCGAGCAGGGCGGCGAGGTTGAACACGTTGGAGCCGAGCACCACCCCGGCCCCGATGTCGGCTTGCCCCCGACCGAGGGCGGTCGCCGCCGCAGTGATCTCCGGAGCGTTGCCGGCGAGCGCCACGAGGAGCCCGAGGGCGGCCTCGGTGAACCCGAGGCGCCCGGCGACCCGCTCCAGACGGGACACCACCAGGCCGCTCCCCGACACCGAGACCACCGCCGCAGCCGAGAACACCACCAGCTCTGCGAGGGGGCTCATGCCGAGGCGAGCGTTGGGAGCGGTGATCGGGCCTGCGGGACGACCCTCGGACGAGCCGGACCGGAGGCCACGAGCATGGAGGGCACGAGTTGACCGTGCAGGCGGGTCAGGCGATGCAGGCCGTGCAGGCGATGCAGGACGTGCAGCGATCGCGGCGGCGTCGCGCCGGTCGGTGCTCGGGTGATCACCACCGACCGGCGCGCTCGCCTCCACGAGCCCGGTGGCGTGGCGCCGGTAGGGGCCAGGAGCGCGCCAAGACGGGCGAGGGTAGCTCCTGGCCGACGGTCTCGGTGGGTGACGGCGGGCAGCGGCGGTACAAAGGATGGATGCCAAAGCTGTCGATCCTCGACCTCGCCCCTGTCGCCGACGGCACCACGGCGATCGAAGCGCTTGCGGCCAGCACCGACCTGGCCCGGCACGCCGAGGCCTGGGGCTACCGGCGCTACTGGGTGGCCGAGCACCACAACATGCCCGGGATCGCCAGCTCTTCGCCGGCCGTGCTGCTCGCCCACCTGGCTGCCGCCACCTCGACCATCCGGGTCGGCTCGGGGGGCGTGATGCTCCCCAACCACGCTCCCCTGGTGGTGGCCGAGCAGTTCGGCACGCTGGCAGCGCTCCACCCGGGCAGGATCGACCTCGGGCTCGGTCGGGCACCCGGCACGGACCCGGTGACCGCCTCGGCCCTCCGGCGCGGCGCCGGCGGCCACGCCGCCGACGACTTCCCCGACCAGCTCGGGCTCCTGCTCGCCTTCCTCCGCGACGACCTGCCGGCCGAGCACCCCTGCGCCTCGATCCGGGCAGTGCCGCACGCACCGGTACCGCCGGAGCCCTGGCTGCTCGGCTCGAGCGGCTACAGCGCCCAGGTGGCGGCGTTCCTCGGGTTGCCCTTCGCCTTCGCCCACCACTTCAGCCCGGCCAACACCCTGCCTGCACTCGAGTTGTACCGGTCCCGGTTCCGAGCGTCCGAAGTGCTCTCCGAGCCCTACGCGCTGGTTGGGGTAGCAGTCGTCTGCGCCGACACCGACGAGGAGGCGCAGTACCTGCACGGCTCGACCCGCCTGTCGATGCTGCGCCTGCGCACCGGCCGGCCCGGACCCCTCCCGACCCCAGCGGAGGCGGCTTCCTTCCCCTACACGCCGGCCGAGGAGGCGATCGTCGCGGCGGCCACCGGATCACACCTGGTCGGCTCGCCACGATCGGTGGAGGGCGCGCTCGAGGAGTTGCTCGCCACAACCGGTGCCGACGAAGCGATGGTGACGACGAGCGTGCACGACCGCTCGGCCCGCCTCCACAGCTACGAGCTGCTCGCCCCTCTGCTCGAGGACGTCGCGCCGGGCGGGGTGTGAGCCTCCCAGCCGGGCCGCCTTGCCCGGAGGCCTTCCCCCGGGCCGTCCGTCGCGGCGCGCGGCGACGAGCGGCAGCGAGCGAAGCGGCGCCGGTCAAGGCAACGAGCGGCGCCGAGCGGCGACGGTCAAACGGGGAGGAGCCACGCTCCGGCACAGACGATCACCACGATCACGAGGGCAACGGCATCGCGCCGGCGGGGCCCGTCGGTGCGGGAGGTGACCCCGCCGACCCCACCCCTGGCAGTGATCGCCTCGCCCATCTCTGCCGCTCGGCGAACTGCGACGCTCAGGGCCGTGGCGAGGACCTCGAGCCCGTCCTCGGCCAGCTTCGACAGGCTCCGGTGCGGGGCCCTGGGCCGGAGGCGTCGGGCTGCAACCAGCACCCTGACCTCCCCGACGAGCAGCGGGAGCGAACGAACGCAGAGCGCCACGGCCACCGCCCACTCCTCGACAGGTAGGCGCAATACCCTCAGCGGTCGTCCGAGGGTGGCAACTGCAGGCCCGACGTCGCCGAGGGCGGTCGTCCACCCGACGAGGGCGCCAGCGGCCAACAACTCGACGCTCACGACGAGGATCAGCGCGTAGAGGTCGAGCCCGCCGAGACCGAGGCGGGCGCCGGCGAGCTCGACGTAGGGCTTGCCGCCGGAGGCGAGCGAGAACCCGGCGAGCACCACGAGGCCGATCCATACCCAACCCGGGAGACGGGGCAGCGCACCGGAGGGTATGCGGGCAAGTCTCGCAACGCCGAAGAGGGCCACGGCCAGCACCCCGGCAACCACCCAGGTCGGGTCCTCGGAGACCGTGACGCTCACCGCTACCACGGCGAGGAGCTTGGTCCCCGCCCAGAGACGGTGGACCGGGCTGTCGACCTCGACCCGGCGCAACAAGACGATCTCCCGGCGCCGCCGGCGGTCCCGGCGGCGCCGGCGGGGCAGGCGCTCCCGGGTGCCGGGGGGCGGGGCGCCGGGGGCCGAGCTCATCCAGCCGCCCCGGGGAGTCCCCCTCCGGGCGGAGCCGGTAGCCGGGGAGCGGCGAGGATCGTCGGGGAACTGCTCGCCTCCGGCCTGCCCGGCCCGTTTGCCCCGTCGCCACGGTGGTCCTCGTCGGCCAGTCGGCCCCCATCCAGGCGGACGACTCGATCGCAGACCGCCCCTGCCTCCATGTCATGTGAGATCACGATCACAGTCAGTCCCCGCCGACACCGGAGATCTGCCAGAGCGGCAAGCAGGGCTTCTCGGCTCTCCTCGTCCAGTCCGGCGAGCGGCTCGTCGAGCAGGAGCACCTCGGGAGCAGAGGCGAGGAGGCCGGCGAGCGCGACCCGCCGCAACTGCCCACCGCTCAAGGCGTCGACCGGACGATCCCAGAGCAAGGCCCCGTCGAGGCCGAGAAGCGCGAGGGCCTCTTCCCCTGCAGCACGGTCGACTCCGGCTGCAGCCCTCAGGTCTCCACCGACAGTAGAGCCCTGGACCTGGAGCCGGGCGTGCTGGAAGGCCAGGGCCACCGAACCGACCTGCCGGTGCACGGGGGTTCCTCGCAGCCGGCACTCGCCTTCGGTCGGGCGGAGCAGACCGGCCATCACCCATGCCAGGGTGCTCTTTCCGGACCCGTTGTCGCCCACCACGAGCAGCCCTTCACCGGATCGCACCGACAGGGACAAGTCCCTGAGGGCCGTCTCGGCCCACGGCGTGCGATCTGCGTAGGTGTGGCTGACCCGGTCGACGACCAGGATCTCCTCGACTGCCGAGGGTCGCCGGCAACGGAAGGCGTCGCCGTGGTGCGCTGCGCTCCCCGGGCCCGCTGGGACGCTGACGGGCCGGTCCGAGCCTTCAGCTCCGGGCGGCACGTGCGACCCGAACTGGGGTGAGCCGGCAAGCGACCCTGGCCCCACGAGGCCGCACGATGGAGTGCTGAGCTGTGTAGTGCCGGGCTGTGCAGTGCTGGGCTGTGCAGTGCTGGGGAGAGGGGCGGCGACCAGCCGACCGGAGCCCAGGCGGTAGAGGCGGTCCGCTCCGGCAACCTCCTCCAAGCGGTGGGTGATCTGGACGACCGAGACCCCTTGCTCGGCCGGCAGGCGGCGGAGCAGAGACACGATCTCGTCTCTGCCCGACGAGTCGACCATGGCCGTGATCTCATCGGCGACGAGCAGGACCGGGCGGCGCGCCAGCGCGGCGGCCAGAGCCAGCCGCTGGAGCTGGCCACCCGAGAGGGTCGAGGTCTCCCGGGCACCGAGCCCGGCCAGCCCGACGGTCGAGAGGAGGACGTCTGTGTCCACCTCCCACCGGGCGGGGAGCCCCCACACGAGGTCGTCTGCGACCCGGACCCCGAGGACCTGCGCCTCGGGGTGCTGGGACACGAATGCGGTGCCGCCCGGCCGACCGAGACCTACCGGGCCCGCGCGGAGCACCCGGCCCGAGCTCGGGGACCGGCCTGCCAGGACCCGGGCGAGCGTCGACTTGCCCGAGCCGTTGGGACCGAGGACGACGGTCCGCTCCCCCGCAGGCACCTCGAGGCTCACCCCACCGAGGGCGTCGACCGAGGAGCCGGGATAGCGCACGACCACGTCCTCGAGCAACGTCGGGACCGGTTGGGGCGGCTCCAGCGATTCGCCATCCCCCGACCCGAGGCTTCGACCTTCCTCGGTCGGGCTCGGAGCGAGCCGGTCCTCGACGGGCATCCGGTCGAGGCGCAAGAGGAGCCCCCGGGTGTAGTACCAGGTGGCCCAGGTGGCAACGAGGACTACCAAGACGATCGTCCCGGGCACGAGCGCCCACCAGAGGCGGAGCCCCTCGTGGACACCCTCGGTGATCGGGCGCACGTAGACCCGCAGAGGCCGGACGGTCTCGAGCAGCCGTGCGTAGCCGTCCCAGGTGTCGCGCAGGTTGCTGATCGTGAGGCGTCGCAGCGGCCCGAGGGCAAGCAGCGCGAGGTCCGCCAGAGCGCCGAGCGCCGGGCCGGCGACGAGGGCGGAGGCGATCACCGCGGGCCAGCGCCATCCCCGACGACGGGCCTGGCCGGCGATCCCCCCGACCACTGCGCACAGCCCGACGGTCGGCGCCGGCCCGGTGCCGGCGACCAGGAAGGCGACGGTCACTGCCGCCACCGCCGACGCGACCACCGCCCGGGGTCGGTGACGGTGGGCGACGACAGCCATGGGGACGACCGCGAAGCCGATCAACCCGCTGGCATGGGGCACCAGCCAGCCGATCAGCACGAGGATCACGGTCACGCCTGCGAGGACCGAGGCGGTGGCCAGCTCGACCGGCTGCAGCGGGCCCGATGGGGCTGGCCGTGGCGCGGCGGGCGCCGGGGCCGGGCCGTGCAGTCCCGCCACCGGCCCCGGCGAACCAGGCTCGGCGGTCAGCTCAACCACCCGAGGTCACTCCACGGGTCGAGCGGTGGGCAGGGACCCCATGAGCTGGGGGTGCCGGGGGCACCGGTGCGTCACCGCCGGGCAGCGGCTCGCCGAGGACGCCGGCTATCCGCTCGACTGCGTCCCAGACATCGACGAACCGGGTGTAGGCGGCAACCGGGGCGAGACGCATCACGTCCGGTGGCCGGAAGTCGGCTACCACGAGGTCGAGGTCGATGAGCCGCCGGACGACCGACCAGGCCTGTTCGTGTGCAACCGCGAGGTGCCCACCCCGCCTGGAGGGATCCGACGGGCTCGCGATCCGGGCGCCGAGAGGTACCAGGAGCGCCTCCACCCTTGCAGCCAGCAGGGCGACCAGGTCGGCCGTCTTGGCCCACAGGGAAGCCATCCCCACATCCAACAGGGGCTCGATCCCGGCATCGACGGCCGCCAGCCCGAGCACGGGAGGGGTACCAACCTGGAACCGGTCGATGCCGAGCGCCGGGTCGTAGTCCTCACCCATGGCGAACTGGTCGGCTTGTCCCCACCACCCCCAGATCGGCTGGCGCAGCTCGGACTGAAGCCCCCGGCGGACGTAGAGCCAAGCCGGAGAGCCGGGGCCTCCGTTCAGGTACTTGTAGCTGCAACCGACCGCTAGGTCGACACCGTCGCCGTCGAGGTCCAAGGGCACGCAGCCGGCTGCGTGGCTGAGGTCCCACAGCACCAGCGCCCCGTGCTCGTGGGCCTCTGCGGTCACGGACCGAAGGTCGGCGCGGGCGCCGGAGCGGAAGTTGACCCCCGATAGGCAGACCAAGGCGACCTCGGCGCCGGACGCCGACGCCGAGGTCGGCGCCGGAAGCGAGAGGCCCTCCGAGGGGTCCGAGTCGACCCAGCACAGCTCCCGCCCGGTGCGCCCGACCAAGCCCTCCAAGACGTACCTCACGGTCGGGAAGTCGTTGCGGTCGGCCAAGACCACCGAGCGGCTCGGCCGGGCGTCGAGGGCAGCAGAAGCGAGCTTGTAGAGGTTGACCGAGGTCGAGTCGGAGACCACCACCTGGCCCGGGGCTGCTCCGAGGAGCCTCCCGATCCGGTCCCCGACCAGCCCGGGGCGCTCGATCCATTCGTCCCACCCGCCCACCAGCCTGGTGCGCCACTCCTCGAGCACACCAGCAACCCGTCCAGGTGTCGCCAACGGCTGGCGACCGAGCGAGTTGCCGTCCAAGTAGATCGGACCGGAGCCGTCGCCGAAGAAGCGGTCTCGGAGAGCGGCGATGGGGTCGGAGCGGTCGAGCAGTTCTGCCTCCCAACGGGATGCCGGCAGGTTGCCCACCCCCGAACGGTACCCGGGTGCCCGCAGCAGCGAGGGGCGGGCTGGGTGGGCGGGGGGGCCGGCGGGGCGCCGGCGGGGCGGGGGGCCGGCGGGGCGGGGGGCCGGCGGCCCGGGATCGAGAACTGGGTCCCGTTCGGGACCACATATGGTCCCCTGCGGGACCCAGTCATGCCCCCGGCTCCCTCCTCGGCCGCCGCGCCCACGGCTCCCTCCCGGCCACCGCCCCCCGACCCCTCCCGGCCGCCGCGCCCCCGACCCCTCCCGGCCGCCGCCCCCCGACCCCTCCCCACTAGCGTCGGTCGACGTGCCAACCGCCCACCAGCCGGCCACCACGCCGCCCACGGCCACCACGCCGGCATGGGCCGAGCACCGCCGGCGGGTGGCGGCCCTCGTCGAGCAGTACCAGGCGATCCCGCCCGGCGAGCGGGTCCGGCTGGCCAAGCGGACCTCGAACCTCTTCCGCCCCCGTGAGCGCTCGAAGGGTGGCCTCGACGTCTCCGGCCTCGACCGGGTCATCGCGCTCGACCCCGACGCCAGGACCGCCGACGTGGCCGCCATGACCACCTACGAGACCCTGGTCGACGCCACGCTCCCGTACGGCCTGATGCCGCTGGTGGTGCCGGAGCTGAAGACCATCACCCTCGGGGGGGCGCTGACCGGGCTCGGCATCGAGGCCAGCTCGTGGCGCAACGGGATGCCACACGAGTCGGTGCTCGAGCTCGACGTGCTCACCGGCGACGGGAGGGTGGTGACCGCCCGTCCCGACGGCGAGCACCGGGAGCTGTTCTTCGGCTTCCCCGGCTCCTACGGGACCCTCGGCTACGCGCTGCGGGCGAGGATCGAGCTCGAGGAGGTCGCCCCCTGGGTGCACCTGCGCCACCTGGCCTTCGCCGGCGTGGCCGAGTGGCGCGCCGCCCTGGAGGAGGTCTGCCGGACCGGGGAGCACGACGGGGAGCCGGTGGCCTTCGTCGACGGGGTCTGGTGGGGGCCGGGGGAGCTCACCTTGAGCCTCGGGTCCTGGCAGCACGACCCGCCGCCGGTGGTCCGCTCCTACACCGGGGCGGCGATCTACTACCGCTCGGTGCAGGCCCGCCCGGAGGACTGGC
>JAKARG010000445.1 GCA_021819345.1 Actinomycetes bacterium
CACGTAGCCGGCGGCGAGCCAGGGGCGCATCCGCCGGCGCGCCACGAACGCGAGGGTGACGATCGGGTTGATGTGCGCACCGCTCACCCGGCCCACCGGGGAGACGGCGATGAGCGCCCCGGTCGATCCGAACAGCGCTCCGGTCAGCGCCCGGGCAGCGCCGGCTCCGATGACGCCGACCACCGGGCCGCCCGGGGAGGTGTCGAAGATGACGATCGACAACCCCACCCCGACCAGCACCGCCGTGCCGACCGCCTCGGCGGCCCAGAGCCGCCACGCGTGGCGCAGCTGCGGGGCACCGACGCTGCTGTGGTCCCCTCCGGCATCGCCCTCGGCCGCCAACTACTGCGCCCGGAGGCGGCGAGCCGGTGCCCTGCCCGCATCCACGCCCGCCGAGGCTACCGCTGTCCCGGGGGCGCCGAGCCCGGCCTCGGCCGGCACCCGAGCGCGCGGTGACCCGCCGGGGACGCCGCGCGCTCCGCCCGGCGCGCAGCGAGGGCTACCAGCGGGGCGCGCCGGCGAGAGCCGGGTCTGTAGCCTTGGCCCCGTGTCGAAGGTGCTCTCCTCGTTGCCGGTGGGCGAGCGGGTCGGGATCGCCTTCTCCGGAGGGCTCGACACCTCCGTCGCGGTGGCCTGGATGCGCCACCACGGCGCCCTGCCCTTCGCCTACACCGCCGACCTCGGCCAGTACGACGAGCCCGACATCGCCGCGGTGCCGGGCAGGGCGCTCGACTACGGCGCCGAGCGCTCCCGCCTCGTCGACTGCCGGCGTCAGCTGGTCGACGAGGGCCTGGCCGCGATCGCCTGCGGCGCGTTCCACATCCGCTCCGCCGGCAAGGTCTACTTCAACACCACCCCGCTCGGCCGAGCGGTCGCCGGGACCCTCCTCGTGCGGGCCATGAGCGACGACGGGGTGTCGATCTGGGGCGACGGGTCGACCTTCAAGGGAAACGACATCGAGCGCTTCTACCGCTACGGGCTGCTCGCCAACCCGCGCCTGCGGATCTACAAGCCGTGGCTCGACGCCGCCTTCGTCTCCGAGCTCGGCGGCCGCAAGGAGATGTCGCAGTGGCTCGCCGAGCACCGCCTCCCCTACCGGGACAGCCCCGAGCGGGCCTACTCGACCGACGCCAACCTCCTCGGCGCGACCCACGAGGCCAAGCGCCTGGAGCACCTGGAGACCTCCGCGGAGATCGTCGAGCCGATCATGGGGGTCGCCCACTGGCGCCCCGAGGTCGAGGTGGAGACCGAGGACGTGACCGTCGCCTTCGAGCGGGGTCGGCCCACCTCGGTGGGCGGATGCCACCACGAGGACCCGGTGGCGCTCTTCGTCGAGGCCAACGCCGTCGGCGGGCGCCATGGGCTCGGCCTCTCCGACCAGATCGAGAACCGGGTGATCGAGGCGAAGTCCCGCGGCATCTACGAGGCGCCGGGCATGGCGCTGCTGCACATCGCCTACGAGCGTCTAGTCAACGCGATCCACAACGAGGACACGGTCGCGGCGTACCACAACGAGGGCCGCCGCCTCGGGAGGCTGCTCTACGAGGGGCGCTGGTTCGACCCCCAGGCGATGATGATCCGCGAGTCGCTGCTGCGCTGGGTGGCCTCGGCAGTGACCGGAGAGGTGACCCTGCGGCTGCGCCGGGGCGACGACTACACCATCGTGGGCACCGCCGGCCCGATGCTGTCCTACCATCCCGACAAGCTGTCGATGGAGCGCACCGAAGACGCCGCCTTCGGTCCTGCGGACCGCATCGGCCAGCTCACCATGCGCAACCTCGACATCGCCGAGACCCGGGCCAAGCTCGAGCTCTACGGGAGCCTCGGCACCCTCGGCCCCGGCGGCTCCGAGCTGGTCGGGGAGCTGACCCCGGGCGGGGCCGAGCCGATCTCCTCCGACCCGCATCCCGCTGCGGAGGGTGGGGGGGCGCTCGACCAGGCGGCCCTCGACCAGGCGGCCCTCGACAGTGGCGTCGACTGAGCCTGGCGGTGCCCGCCCGGCAGTGGTGCCGGGAACCGAGCGCCCCCGGCGGGCGTCATGACGGACATGGGTGACAGCGAGGCGCAGCGAGCCGGGGGAGAGCCCGGCCGCCGAAGGGCGCGCGGGCGGGTCGAGCCTCGGCAGGGATCGCTCTTCGACGAGCTCTACTGCTCCGAGCGCGACAACCTGGTCCGGCTCGCCTTCCTGCTCACCGGCTGCCAGGCCGCCGCCGAGGACCTGGTCCAAGACGTCTTCCTCCGGACCCGCGCCCGCCTCGACCGGGTGGACGAGCCGGCCGCCTACCTGCACCGCAGCGTGACCAACGCCTGCTGGTCCTGGCACCGCCGCCGGCGGCGGGAGGACCAGTACCGACCGGAGGGGCCGGTGGTCGTCGCCGGCACCTCCGACGTCGAGATGTGGGACGCCCTGGCCCGCCTCGCCCCCCGCCGCCGGCAGGTCCTCGTGCTGCGCTACTACCTCGACTACTCCGAGGCCGAGATCGCCGAGGTGATCGGCTGCCGGCCCGGGACGGTGAAGTCGGCCACCCACCGGGCGCTGGCCGACCTGCGACGGGTGCTCGAGTCGTGAGCCCCCGCCCCGCCGGCCCGCCCCCCGACGACGACGACCTCTCGGCGCGGCTGCGCAGCGCGCTTCGGGCCGAGGCCGAGGCCGTGGCACCCTTCAGCGGTCGCACCCGCTCGATCGCCGCCATCCACGACTGGGCAGCCAAGCGCCGCCGAGCGCGGCGACGGGCGCTCAGCGGCGCGACGGGCCTGGTGGTCGCCTGCACGCTCGGGATCTCCGCTGCGGTGCTCGCCAACCGCCCGCCGGCACCCACCTCCGTCGGGGTCACCGCCCCCGTCGAGCCCCAGCTGGGCGCCCCGCTCCACCACCCCACCGCCGCCCCCGTCCCGGCCCCGGCGATGGTCCCCGGCGGGGCGGTGCCGGCGGGCTTCGAGCCGCTGTCGGCCACCTTCGTGACCCCCGACATCGGCTACGTCCTCGGCGTCGTGCCCTGCACCGGCGGCGGCTGCCCGCTGCTCGCCTCGACCACCGACGGGGGTTCGACCTGGGTGAGCCTCGGCGACCCGGACCCCGCCGGCACCGTCGCGCTCGACCTCGGGTCCCCCCTGGGCGTGCACCTCGGGCTGCGCTTCGCCGACCAGGAGCACGGCTGGATCTACGGCTACGTCGGGTCCTCCCCGGTTCTTTGGTGGACGAGCGACGGCGGCACCACCTGGAGCTCCCTGCAACCGGCCGCCGTCTCCGGGGGCGAGATCGTCGCCCTGGAGGCGATGGACGGGCGGGCCGAGGCAGTGGTCGTGCGCGCCGAGCCCTCCGGGGTGCAGGTGGCGAGCGCCGAGAAGA
>JAKARG010000446.1 GCA_021819345.1 Actinomycetes bacterium
CAGGGTGAGGCGGAAGTCCTCGCCGAGCTCAGGTTGGTACGGCTTGTAGGTGGTCGCTGAGTACACCTCTCGGATCTTCGCGTCCAGCTGTTCGCGCACGTCGTGGGTGCGAACGTCGAGAACCTGTTGGAACAACTTCGCTGCGGCTTCAACCACCTCGACTCGGCGCTTGGCCACCTTCTGCTTGGCCGACTGCACGTCGGCTCTCGCCCGCTGCTGGGTCGCCTCCTGCACCTCGCGCTCCAGGCGCTTGATCTCTCCTTCGAGATCGCCAATCCTGCGTTGCGCCTCATCCCGCTTGCGCCGAACCTGGACGCGTCGCGTTTCGAGGCCTTGCACCTCTTCGGATGGGAAGTGCTCCAGCTCGCGGCTCACCTCGCTGAGCTGCTCTTCAAGGCGTTGCCGCTCGCCGCGGGTAGCTGCGAGATCGCCGATCAGGCGGTCGAGGTCGTGGCCCAGCGCGGCGCGCTCATGCGCGAACTCCTCAGCATGAGCACTGATCCTCGTCCAGGTCTCCTCGACGTCGGCAAGGCCGACCCTGCGCCGCCACTCGGCGACATGATCGTGAGGCGGCGACCCCGGAGTGAGCGGCGTGCCACAGATGCACGTCCCGTGCTCCAGCAGGTCGTCCACGAATTGTCGCTTCATCGGGGTAGGGATCTCTCCCTTGGTCCGCAGTTCACCAAACATCACTTCCGCCTTGTCACTGAGCGAGCCGACGAAGGCGAGGAAGCCGCGGTCGTTGATCATCTCGGCGAGGCCGTCGCGGAGCGACTTCAATCGATCGTCCGCCCGGCGGAGATCCTGGGTCGCTCGGTCCCGGCGTTCCTGCAACGAGCGGGCCTCTGCCAGCTGACGGAGGCGATCCTCGACCTCTTCGAGCTCCTCATCGAGGGCGGCGAGGTTGCGACGTTCTTGCGCCAGCTCCTCGCCGCGGGCCTCTTGGTAGGCCTCGCAGCGCTCGATCCGTTCCGTGAGCTTGGAGATCTCCGGGGTGCCGACCTTCTTCAGATCGGCTTCGAGGTTCCTGCGCACTTGGGGTAGGTGCTGGATCGCTCGCTCGATCACTGCCAGGCCGAGCAGAGTCTTGATGGCCTCTTCGATCTCCTCGAAGGCGCTTGGGTCGGCGAGGTGCTCGATCCGCTCGCCGTTGAAGAAGAAGAACTGGTGCAGCCGCTCGGGTAGGATGCGGTCGATCGCCTCGCCGGGATTATCCCTCTGCTCGTAGTTGCTGCCACCCTCGTCGGTGAAGCTGAGCCGGAGGTTCTCCCGCACCTTGGCTCGACGCCCATCGGACCCGCTGGTCTCGACGATCTGCCGCTGAAGCCGGTAGCGGTTGTGGTCGTGTTCGAACTCCAGCACGACACGGGCCGTACCCTCGTCGCCATCCGCGAGTCCGGCCATGAGGTGGCTGTTCACGAGCCGGTCCGGCTGCTCGAAGTCCGGGGTGACCTTGCCGTAGAGCGCCCAGGTGAAGGCGTTGAGCAGGGTCGTCTTGCCGGCACCATTGGCGCCGTAGACAACCGTCACGTTGTCATCTCGACCGGCAGCGAACTCGATGACCTGACTCCCGTAGAACTGTCGGAAGTTCTCGACGGTCAGCCGCAGCAGCTTCACGACACCAGCCTTCGCACCAGGTCAGAGATGTCCTCGACGATCCCCCGAGGCCGGGCCAGGTGGAGCTTCTCCTTCTCCAGGCGGAGCACCTCTCCGACGACCTTCTGCACCTCGGGGGGCGACTCCCGGATGAGCGCTTGGATCGTCGCCCTGGTGTCGTCGCTCATCGTCCCTCCTCGCCAGGCCTCGTGGATGCCTCTACGGCCATCAGATCGTAGCGGCGGCGCAGGTCGAGGAGCTGGCCCAACGCCTCGGGGCCGTTGGCCGCCGCGTCAGCCAGCTCCACGACTCGAGCGAGCTCCCGCCCGACAAGGCGTCGCTCGGTCTCCCACAACTTGCGATCGGTGCTCGACACCTCCGGCGGCACGACGATGAAGTCGTACAGGTCGGCACGCTCCTTGCCCGGAGCCCGGCGAAGGAGGCGGCCGCGGCGCTGCACGAACTGCCGGGGGTTGGTCGTACTGGCAAGGATGAATCCTCGGCGCGCCTCGGGGATGTCGACGCCCTCGTCGAGGCAGCGAATCGCCACAAGCGCCTGGAGGTCGCCTTCGGCGAAGCGTCGGCGGCGCTCTTCCCGCTCGGCCGGCGTGGTCAGGTGGGTGTAGCTGCTGACCCGCATCTGTAGGTCTCGGCCGAGCAACGACAGCACCTGCTCCAGCTGGGGCTGCTGACCGGGCCGGGAATCCGAGTCGGCGCAGTAGACCAGGTTGTGTGAGCTGTCCTTCAGCGGCTCCATCAGCGCGCGCAGTGCCGGCACCTTGCCCGACGCTGCGCCGAGGAGCCGGGCTCGCTCGAAGAGGGCGATCTGCAGGGGTCCGGGTACCTCGCCGGCATCCAGGCTGCCCCCAGCGGTCGCGGCCAGCCGCGCGATGCGTTCGCTCAGGGCCAGGTACAGCTCCTGCTCGTCGTCGCTCAATGGCACGAGGACCGGGAAGTAGCGGTAGCGGACGAGCGCTCCGGCGTCGATGGCGTCGGCCAGGCTGAAGCTGAAGACGGTCGGACCGAAGTAGCCCGCGAGCTCTGCGCTGCCTTCGGGATCGAAGTGCCGCTCGGGCGTGGCAGAGAGTCCGAGGCGGTACGCGGCATGCTCGGGGAGAGCCTCCCGCAACGTCGGCGCGCCAAGGTTGTGTACCTCGTCGCCGATGATCAACAGATCGCCCCGGTATGGCAGCAAGTGTGCCTGGAACGCGTCACCTGCGAAGGTCTGGTTCGTCGCGACGGCCAGGACGAAGGGGGTCTCGTTCGCAGCGGTTCCGGCGAAGGCGTCAGCGAGCGTCGTCATCCACGAGTCCCGTGAGCCTGAGCAGCGGATCGCTCGGATCCCGAAAGTCGCAGCCGCCTCCGCCCACTGTTCGACAAGGTGCTGGAACGGACAGACGACGACGACCGCCAAGGACCGATCGCTGTCGGCCAGCCGACGGTAGACCTGGGTGGCCGCCGCCAAGGCGGCGAAGGTCTTCCCCGCACCGGTCGCCATCTCCCAGATGCCGCGCCCACCGGCGACGAACCAGCGCTGCACCGCAGCCTTCTGGTAGTCCCGAAGCTCGATCGCTGGAGGCAGCGTCGGCTGCCCGAAAGCCGCTCGACCCTCACGAGCCAGCTTGATGGGATGCAGGAGCGCAGCGCCGCTCTTGCGTGACCGGGCCGAGATGGTGCGAATGGGCCTGCGCGCCGAGTAGGGAGAACCTTGCCGTGTCGATCGAGACCGTGGTCGTCGTCTACGAG
>JAKARG010000447.1 GCA_021819345.1 Actinomycetes bacterium
AAGGGTCCGAGGCCAAGGTCAAATGTTAGCGGCCACGCTGTTTGCACATGAGCCGGCAGGACTTCATGCACATGAGTCGGCCACGCTCGATGGGGACGGTGGTCCGCGCTGACGAGGAAGAACGTTCACCACCCCGCCATGAGACCCTGGACTTCGACGGCCACGTTCGCGATGTCTGCACCCACGTTGTGCAGCTCTTCGGTGAGGAGATCGAGAAGTCGCCCGGCCACGGCCTCGGTGAGCGGTCCAGGGATGAGGTCGACGGCAATCCGGATGCGCTGGACGTTCGGATCTGATCTGGTGGTGGGATCGAGGTGCATGTCAGTCCCTTGTCAGCTCTGCGGCTGCCTTCTTCGCACACGCATCGTCGATGAGGTCCTTGCCGTCGGTGGCCGCTGCGATCATGGCGGCGATCGCCGCGTTGTTGAGCATGCGAGGAAGGCCATTTGCGACCCGGTGCAGCCTGGCGATCGCATCGTCGGCGAAGAGCGGTTCTTGCCTGCCGGCGAGGGCCAGGTGGTGGCGGAGGTAGGCGGCCGACTCGCCGATGTCCATCGCCTTGACCGCAAAACGGGTAGCGATCCGCTGGTCGAGTGCGGCGAAGGTCCCCATGCGGAGCTGGCGTGAGAGGGTCGGCTGGCCGACGAGGATGCCGGCGAACGACGAGGCCGAGTCCATCTGCGCGTTGGTGAGTAGCCGGAGCTCTTCGAGCTGGGCGGGCTCGAGCAGGTGAGCCTCGTCACAGATCATCACCACCCGTCGGTGGCGCTCGTCCTCCTCGGCGGCCAAGAGGTCGGTTGCCTGGGCCATCAGCTCCGCCTTCAAGTACCGCGGCTCGGCACCGAGGGCCCGGACGATCGTGACGTAGAGCCCCCTCGTCCCGAATGCCGGGTTGGCGATGTAGATGACCTGGTGGCGGGTCGGATCAAGCACGGAGACCGCGGCCCGCACCGAGACCGTCTTGCCGGCACCGACGTCACCGACGATGACCCCGAGCGCGGACTCGGCCACACAGAAGTTGATCCGGGCGACGGCTTCTACGTGAGCCGGTCGGGCGAAGAGGTCGCCCGGTGCGATCGACTTCCCAAAGGGGGTCTTTTCCAGCCCGAAGTGGGCGACCCAGGGCGGAAGGCTCACCGTGCCACCTCCGCCTCGTCGCCGTCGTCGAACATGGCCAGCTGGGAGAAGTCGAGTGCTGTCGCACTCCCCGCCTCCTCGTGGGCGGTGTGGACCATGCCCAGGTAGTCGATGCCGGTGGCCTCGGGCTCGGGTCGTTTTGCCTGGGGGACCTTCCTGTGGGTGTGGCGCCCGATGACGAAGGGCACAGCCACCCCGGCCGGCTTGCCCTCGTAGAAGACGTCGAGGGAGGACAGGTCCTCGGGGTCGTAGCGGAGCTCGATCCGACGGGCCACGAGGGCCGGGTCGACCGCGTACATGTTCCCCTCGAGGGGCACCGTTGCCGTGCGGGTGACCTTCCTTGTCACCGACCACCGGAACGCCTCGGCGAGCGCTGCGGTGTCTACCTGGCGGTGGGGACCGGTCTTTTCGAACCGGTCGATGGGTGCCTCACCGGTCTCGGCGTGGACCCGCCGGTTGGCCACCGACTCTGCCCAGGAACCAAACAAGTCGTTCAGCTCGTCGAGGGACTCGATGCCCCGGTGGGTGGCCTCGGCGAGGAAGGCTTCCCGGATGTAGCGGTTCGCCCGCTCTTGCTTGCCCCGGCCTTGGGGTGCATAGGGCTTCGAGTGCACGAGGCGGATCCCCAACAGGGCGGTGGTCCTCGCCAACCAGGCGTTCTTGAACGGCGCTCCGTTGTCGGCATACAGGACCTCGGGGATCCCCCTTCGGGTGATGGCCCGACGCAACAGGTCCTGGCAGGCCCGGGCGTTCTCGTGGAAGAAGAACCGTCCATCGACGAGGAGGCGCGAGTGGTCGTCGACGATGAGGAAGAGCTTGGCCCGCTTGGACGCGGGTGTCTTTGGCCAGGGGACGTCCGGTCCGACGAGCACGTCGGTGATCCATCGCTCGTTGGGTCTGGAGGCCTCGTAGCGGCCGAAGGCGGTCTGTTCGGCAACCAGGGCCTCACGGTGCAGGCCTCGGCGTCGGAGCTGGCCTCGGATCGTGCGCTCGGCGACGGTGATCCCGTGGCGGGCGAAGAGGATCCGGGCGATCTGGGCGGCAGAGCGGCTGGGGAGCTCGAGACGTAAGGCGGCGGCCTCGGCAAAGAGCTCGGGATGGGCTCGCACCGCACCGGTATCTGCGCGGGGGACGGGACGGAGTGCGTCGAGCCCTCCCTTGCGCCATTCCCGGATCCAGCGGTCGATGGTGTTCCTCGAATAGCGCCTGAGGTCCCCGTCGGGGTGTGCGTGCAGCTTCTCGGCCACCGCACGCACCAGCGCACCCCGCTCGGCTGGGGTGAGGTGTTCGGCTGCCGCCTCGGCGATCACCGCCCAGCGGTGCAAGGCGATCGCCTCTGCGTGGTTCGTCTCCATGTCCTCTCCTCCGTGTCGTGTGCCCGCTTAGGGCACCGGAGGCATGAAACGCCGTCTGCCGACGAAGAGGTAGAGCGAATTCGTGTTGGTGGCGATCAGGCTCCCGCCGGTGACAGCCGAGACGAACCGCCACCGGCCGCACCCGAGCCATCCCGGCAGCGACGCGGCCGCCCTGAAAGCGGCTCGGATGGCACGGTGCGCATCACGGGTGGCATCCACCAGGGGAGCTGCGGCCTCACCGCCGAGCTCGGTCGCCAGGGCGGCAAAGGCAACGCTGAGCTCTCTCGCCCGACCGGCGAACCGCCGCATCCAGCCCCGGGCGGTGGAGTGGGGGACGTCGACGAGTTTCGCCGCAGGGCGAACGCCCGAGGTGCCGGATGCCACCGCGTCGACAACCGCCCCGACGGTCTCTGTCACATCGAGGCGACCGGTCAGCACGAACGCTGGGAGCACGGCGTGTGTTGCCTCGCAGCCCGGACAACGGAACCTCGGCACCCACATCGACGAGCACCGGCCGCCATGACGGATCCGGCGTCGATAGCCGGACCACGGGGCCATCACGCTCAGGCACGACGGGCAGTTGGGCCTCGGCACCACTACATCGCGGCCGGCGGCCACGTAGGTGTCGACGGACAGGGAGCAGGGCCATACGATGCACACCGGTGGCAACACCGCCTTGGACCCCCTCCGCCGCAGTGCCAACTGGTGAGGAGGGGGTCCCTCGCGTTCTAGGACCGCCCATCTTCCCCGCTGCCGGGACTCTCTCGTCCAATCACGTCCTCAAACAGCGTGGCTGCCACAGGGTCCTACGCCACCCTGAAGAGATGCCGCCAACATGCGCATCGACCAG
>JAKARG010000448.1 GCA_021819345.1 Actinomycetes bacterium
TTCCGATCTCGAGGGTCTCCGACCCAGAGCACCCGGTAGTCACCGCCCTCGACTGCGTCGAGCGAGGCCAGCGCGGAGGACGGACCGGCCGTGGGCAGCTGCCACCTTCCCCCGACGGCGTCGGCGACGCTCGGTAGCACGGCGAGCAGCAGACCTGCAGCCGCAATCGCCGAGACGGCCTGGCGCCAGCCGAAGCGGTAGCCCGGGAGGTCCTGCTCGAAGGCGACGACCCCGACCGCCACCGAGCCGGCCAGCGCGGCCGCCGCAGGGGCGAGGAGGACCTCGACCGGGGGGGACGGGAACGCACCCGAGCCGGACAGATAGGCCCAGCCGAAGCAGGTGAGGGCGACCAGCCAGAGCCGCAGCGCCCACTCGAAGCGCCACGAGCGACCGATGACGAGCGGAAGGCCGGCAGCGACGAGCAGGCCCCACCCGAGCGGACCGGTGGCGACCGGCCCGAGCCCGAAGCGCAGCAGCCTGGCGAAGCTCGCCGCAGGCGTCGCGCCCGGCCCGGGGCCGAACAGCGACGGGGCGTGCCCGACGACCTCCGCCGACCAGGGCAGCAGCAGCACGAAGGCGACCACCACCCCGGCTGCGGCACCGACCGCGACGCGACCTGCTGCGCCGGCCTGGCCGACGAGGAGCGATCCGAGCGCCAGGGCGCCGGCCACCACCGGGACCACCACCAGCCACGAGGGCGCGACCGCCGCGCCGAGCGCAACGAGGATCCCGAGGGCCACGACCCTGCCGGCTCGACGGCGCCCGCCCTGGGGGCGCTGCGGCAAGGAGCCCGAGAGCCGGACGAGGGCAGCGACGGTCCAGGGGGCGGCGGCGTAGGCGGTGAGCGCGCCCCAACGCCCCCAGGCGAAGTCGTCGTAGGGCAGCGGGCAGCACGCGTAGGCCACCAGCGCCACGACCGGCGCCAGGGTCGAGCCCCAGCGCCGGGCGAGGCGGTAGGCGCCGAGCGGCCCGAGGACGAGGGGCCCGAGGACCACCAGGTGCCGGAGGAGCCCGGTCGATCCGAGCGTTAGGAGCCTGCCGATGCCGAGCAGGGCGAGCGCCGGGGGCCCCGACCCCGAGGTGCCGAGACCGTCGGGCTGCCAGCTCGAGAGCCATTGGTGCCAGAGCGGGCCGCCGAGGCCGACGGGGATCGAGCCGACCGCCGGGAGGTGCCCGAAGAGCACCCCACGGCTTCCGAACAGCAAGAAGACCAGCACCACTCCGAGCGCCACTGCGACCACCCCGGTGCCACCCTGCCCCTGGCCACGAGCCCCGTCGCCGGCGACCGCTGCGGCGCTCGCCGCCGTGGCTGGCGGGATCGCACCCTCGGCGGGGGCGACCGGGTCCGCGACGGTCGCCTCGGAGGTGGCGTCGAAGGGCGTCAGCCGTTTCGCGCTGGCGAGCCGGGAGCGCACCCGGCCGGACCCACCGACCTGGAGCGGCCGCAGGCTGCGGTCCCGCACCGCTCGGTGCCGCTGGGCCCGGCGCCTGGACCGCCACATCCGGACCGGGTGCGACCACGGGGCGCACGCAGCAACGACGATGGAGGACGCCTCGCGCCAACCTCCCCTCGCCGCCACCGCCAACGCCTCCCCGGTGCTCTGGAGCAGGGCCGAGGGCAGCAACCAGCACAGGGTCGGGGCGCTGGCGCAGCTGAGGAGGATCGGCCAGCGCGACCGGTCGGCGGCGAGGCGGTCCGAAGCCTCGCTGCCGAGCCCGCAGGAGTGCGCCTCCAGGTGACGCGCACGGGCCGCCGGAGCGACCCGCACACGGGCGCCGGCCAAGAGGCACCGCCAGGAGAGCTCGAGGTCCTCCCCGCCAGCAGGAAAGGTCCGGTCGTAGCCCCCGAGGGCGTCGAAGAGGTCGGCCCGCACGAGCAGCGCGCCACCGGGTGCGACGAAGACGTCGGCAGGGGTGTCGTGCTGTCCCTGGTCGAGCTCCCCGCGCTCGACGCGGGGCTCCAGGGTGCCCACCCGGTCGATGCTCGCACCGATCGACTGGAGCAGGTCCGGGCGGTCCCAGTCGACCAGCTTCGGGGCGACGACGCCGGCGTTGGACCTGAACGCCTCCTCCACGAGCAGCCGGAGGGCGCCGGGCTCCGCAACGACGTCGTCGTGGCAGATCAGGTAATGGGAGGCACCCTCGACCAGCCCGATGACCTCGTTCACCCCTGCGGCGAAGCCCTCCGATCCGGCACGTCGGAGATAGGCCTCCGGGGCGAGCTCGCCCACCAGCCGGGCGAGAGCCTCCCAGGCATCGGGAGGCTCGTCGGCCCCGGCGTAGACCACCAGCACCGACAGGTTGGGGTAGTCCTGGCCGGCCAGCGCCCGCAGGGTCTCCCCCAACCAGGGCCCGGGCTCGCAGGTGACGACGACGGCCACCACGGGCGGCGCAGACCGGTCCAAAGCCATGATCGGTCGGGCGAGCCTAGCGGGCTACCCCGCACGGCATAGCCGGCCCGCTCCGTCGACGGGTCCGCTCCGTCGACGGGTCCGCGCCGTCGACGGGTCCGCTCCGTCGCCGCGCCGCGGGTCGGCCGGCGGTCGCGCAGGGGGTACCGGGCAGCCGGAACTGCTCGCTGCAGCCCTACGATGTGGGCATGGGCGACGAGCAGCACCAGGGATCGGCGTCGGGCGAGCCGAGCCCTCCCGAGCGGCTGCTCGGCCAGGCACGCAGGAGCGCAGTCGAGGGCGCCTACCTCGCCGTCGGGGTCGGGGTCCTCGGCCTCCAGCGAGCCCAGGTCCGTCGGCGCCAGCTCACCAAGGCGGCCGCTTCGGCCCTCCCGCCCCAGCTGGACGAGGTGCGCCGCTCGGTGGCAGCCAACCTCGACGCCACCCGGGCCCAGCTCGGGGAGCTGGCCCGCGAGCTCGCACCGGCCGGAGCGGCGCTCGAGCGGCGCGCGGAGGAGCTGGAGCAGCTACTACCCGCCCCCCTGCAGGCTGCGGCCGCCGGGGCACGCAGCACCCTTCGGGCCCGCCTGGGGGGCGTGCCCGGTCGGCCTGACGAGCGGGGCGACTGAGGGCCGAGGAGCAGGCCCGCTCAGCAGCGCCGCCGGAGCTCGGAGCCCTTCGCCGGCGCCCGGTCCCGCCGGGAGCCGCACTCAAGCGCCCCACTCGGCGAGCACGTCGGCGAGGCTTCGGTCCAAGTCGACCTCGGGAGCCCAACCGGTGGCAGCCTCCAGCCGGGTCGGGTCCCCCCGGAGGTCGGGCACGTCCGAGGGTCGGAGGCGACCCGGGTCGAGCTCGACCCGCAGGTCCGCGCCGCTCAGGAAGAGCAGGCGTTGCAGCACCTCGCCGATCGCCACCGACTCGCCTCGACAGACGTTGTAGGCGACACCCG
>JAKARG010000015.1 GCA_021819345.1 Actinomycetes bacterium
GCGAGCGAGGGCCCCGAGGAGATCGAGGCGCAGGGGGGGTAGGCGGTCGCCCGTGGCAACGTCCATCGCCGGCACCCGGGCGCGCACCGCGGCGACGTGGGCCAAGGCGACGAGGGTCGTGGGCCTGCCGGCCCCGCCGGAGAGGAGGCACACGTCCTCGCCGACCCCGACCAGCTCGCCGCAGGCGCTGCCTCCCGAGCTGAGCTCTGCGACGACGCTGCGGCCCTGCTCGGCCAGGTCGAGCAGGACCCCGAGCCAGGTCGCGGACTCCTCGGCCTGCTGGCGCAACCACCGCTCCCGCGACCTGGAGCCCACCGCCTCCGCGCTCCGGCGCTCCGCCGCCCAGCGGGCCAGCTCGGCGCTGAGCTGGTCGGGGACCGCCCGGCGATCGTCGTCCACCCTCGCGACGCTACGACCTGTCATGAGCGCAGTCGAGGCCTCACCATGAAAGGCATCGAGAATCCACCCCTGCTGGCCGCAGGTGCTCTATGCTCGGGGCATGGACAAGCTCTGCTCGATGTCGGTCCGGGGATCCGGTGGGTGAGATGGCCACCTCGGAGGAGCGTCAGATCCGGTGGCTGTCGACCAGGGACGCATGCGAGCGTCTCGGGATCACCTTGCGGACCCTGTACCGCTTCATCGACGAGGGCCAGCTCCCGGCGTACAAGATGGGCCGGGTGATCCGGCTCCAAGCCGATGACGTCGACCAGTTCATCGACCGGATGCGGATCGCTCCGGGCAGCCTCGAGCACCTCTACCCCGAGCCCAAGGGCCACGACCGGGCCGGCGGCGCGCCTGCCGACGACGACGCCTACGACGTCGACGGAGCCGAGGTCTCCGAGGGTAGCGACGAGCTCGTCAGGTAGGGCCGGTTCGAGCCCGTGCCGGCCGACGGTCGATCCGGGATGACCCTCGCCGAGGGCTCCGAGTGCCTGTTCTGTCGGATCGTCGCCGGTGAGGTGCCCTGCGACGCCCTGGTCGAGACCCCGAAGACGCTGGCCTTCCGGGACCTCCATCCCGTCGCCCCGGTGCACGTGCTCGTCGTCCCGCGCCGCCACGTGGAGCACGCCGCCGCGGTGACCCCCGAGCACGCCGAGGACGTCGCCGAGATGATCACCACGGCCCGGGCGGTCGCAGAGGCCGAGGGGGTGCTCGAGCGCGGCTACCGGCTGGTCTTCAACGTCGGCGAGGATGCCGGCAACACCGTCGGGCACCTGCACCTCCACGTGCTCGGCGGGCGGGCGTTGGAGTGGCCGCCGGGGTGAGCGCCGAGCCCGGCCCACCGACACCAGGTCGGGGCCTCCGAGGGGGGAGCCCTGCCGGTTCCCGACGGGTTGCGACATCGGCGGTAGCCTTCCCGCCAGAGCCGAACGTGCCCACCACCGTGATCGTCCCCAACCACCTGATGGCGCGCCTCGTCGGTCCGCTCAACGAGAACCTGCGGCTGGTGGAGGAGGCGTTCGCGGGCACGAGGATCGTCAGCCGGGGCAACGAGTTCATCATCGACGGCGCCGACGCCGGCACCGCAGCCCGGCTCCTCGACGAGCTCCGCCTGATCCTCGAGCAGGGCCAGAGCGTGGACCCGCCCATGGTCGCCCGGACCATCGACATGGTCCGCGCCGACGAGCGGCCGAGCGAGGTGCTCACCGCAGAGGTGCTCCGCCCGGCCAAGGGCCGCGCGGTGCGCCCGAAGACGAGCGGGCAGAAGCGCTACGCGGACGCCATCCGGGACAACATCGTCACCTTCGGGATCGGCCCTGCGGGGACGGGCAAGAGCTACCTGGCGGTCGCGCTCGCCGTCCAGGCCTTCCAGGCCAAGTCGGTCGAGCGGATCATCCTCACCCGCCCGGCGGTGGAGGCCGGGGAGCGGCTGGGCTTCCTCCCCGGCGACTTGATGGCCAAGGTCGATCCCTACCTCCGGCCCCTCTACGACGCCCTCTACGACATGGTCGGCACCGAGGGGACCCGCCGGCTGCTCGACACCGGGACCGTGGAGGTCGCACCCCTCGCCTACATGCGGGGGCGAACGCTCAACAACAGCTTCATCATCTTGGACGAGGCCCAGAACACCACCCCCGAGCAGATGAAGATGTTCCTCACCCGGATCGGTTTCGGGTCCAAGGTCGTGGTGACCGGGGACGACACCCAGATCGACCTTCCGGGCGGCCGGTCCGGACTGCTCTACCTCGAGCCGGTCCTCTCGGGCATCGAGGGCCTCACCTGGGTGCGCCTCGGTCGGCGGGACGTTGTGCGCCACCGGATCGTCGCCGACATCGTCTCGGCCTTCGAGGCGGCCGCCGCCTCCGGGGCGTGAGCGCGCCGAGCCGGGTGCGGCGGTGGGGCACACCGAGCGCCGGTCCCGGGTGCCCGGTGCCGGCTGGCCCGGCCCCGCGCCCGAGGTGCCGGCCGTGACCGTGGAGGTCTTCGCCGCCGACGAGCAGCACGACCAGCCGGTCGACACCCTGCGCCTGGTCCGCCTCGCCGAGGCCGTGCTCGCCGACGAGGGAGTCCGCGGCGATGCCGAGCTGTCGGTGCTCTTCGTCGACGAGGCGGCGATCGCCGAGCTCAACGAGAAGTTCCTCGGCAAGCAGGGCCCGACCGACGTGCTGGCCTTCCCGATCGACGAGGAGCCGACCGACAGCGGCCGCTCCCCCGACTCGGGCGGCAGCGGCCCGGGGTTCACCGGGGAGCTCGACGAGATCCCCGCCCTGCTCGGCGACGTGGTGGTCTGCCCGGCGGTCGCTCGGCGCAACGCCGCGGAGCATGCCGGCAGCTACGACGACGAGATGGCCCTGCTCGTCGTGCACGGAGTGCTCCACCTGCTCGGCATGGACCATCTGGACGAAGACGAGGCCGAGGAGATGGAGTCCCGTGAGCGGGTGTTGCTCGCCCGCCACCACGGCGTGATGTCGAACCCGAGGTTCCGGCCCCGTCCCGGCGACGACCCGAAGGACCGAGGGTGGCGCAGCCCGGGGCGGACATGATCGCGGCCAGCGAACCCCCAAGTCACGGCTTCGGGCCGGTCTACGCCGCCCTCGTGGTGGTGATAGTCGTGCTGATCGTCGTCACCGGGTTCCTGGCGCTGTCGGAGACCGCTCTCACCCGGATGTCGAAGCTGAAGGCGTCGAGCCTGGTCGACGAGGGCCGCCGCGGCGCCGGCAACCTGCTCGGGTTGGTGGAGCGCACCGAGCGGGTGCTGCCGGTCGTGCTGTTCGCCCTCGAGATCTCGACCCTCGTCGCCGCCACCCTCGTCGGGGTGGTCGCCGCCCACGTCCTCGGGGCGCTCGGGGTGGTGCTCGGGACCGTCTTCGAGATCCTCGTGATCTTCGTGGTCGCCGAGCTGGCCCCGAAGACCTGGGCCGTGCAGCACTCCGAGCGCGCCGCCCTCCTCGCGGCACCCGTCATCAGGGTGCTCTACGCCGTCGCGCCGCTGCGGTGGGCGACTCGGGCGCTGATCCGGGTCGCCAACTGGCTCCTGCCGGGCAGCGGGATGTCCGACGGCCCCTACACCTCCGACGAGATGATCCGGGCGCTGGCCGATGCCGCGGCGGCCGAGGCGGTGATCGAGACCGAGGAGCGCACCTTGATCCACTCGATCATCGACTTCGGCGACACGGTGGTGAGAGACGTGATGATCCCTCGCCCCGACGTGGTCGCCGTCGAGTCCCACGCCCTCGTCGCCGACGTCGTCGACATCGCGATCGGGGCCGGCTACAGCCGGATCCCGGCCTACGGGCAGGGCATCGACGACGTGGTCGGGGTGGTGTTCGTGAAGGACCTGCTGCGGGCGGTCCGGGAGGAGCGGGGCGACGCGACGGTGGCGAGCGTCATGAGGGAGGCACACTTCACGCCCGAGAGCAAGCGGGTCTCGGAGCTGATGCGCGAGATGCAGGCCGGCAAGTTCCACATCGCGATGGTCGTCGACGAGTTCGGCGGCACCGCCGGGATCGTCACCCTGGAGGACCTGATCGAGGAGCTGGTGGGGGAGATCAGCGACGAGTACGACGTGGAGGCTGCCGACGTCGAGCGCCTCGACGACGGCGGCCTGGTGGTCAACGCCCGGATGCCGATCGACGAGGTCAACGAGCTGCTGCCCGACCCGGGCCTGCCCGAGGGCGACTGGGACACGGTGGGGGGGCTCGTGTACTCCGAGGCCGGTCACGTGCCGAGCGAGGGCGAGGAGGTCGAGGTCGGGGGCCATCGCCTGCGGGCCGAGGGCGTGTCGGGCCGGCGGATAGGGCGGGTCCGCATAGAGCCGGCCGGCGGCGACGAGGAGCCGGCGGATGGCTGAGGGCCGTCCCGCCGGGCGAGCGGCGGAGCGCTCGGGGATCGTGACCCTCGTCGGCCGGCCGAACGTCGGCAAGTCGACCCTGCTCAACACGATCCTCGGCCAGAAGGTGTCGATCACCTCGCCGGTGGCCCAGACGACCCGCAACCAGGTGCGCGGGGTGCTCACCCGGCCCGACGTCCAGGTGGTCTTCGTCGACACCCCCGGCATCCACAAGCCCCGCAGCCTGCTCGGCGCCCGGCTCAACGACACTGCCGAGGACGCCCTGGCGGCGGCGGTCGATCTGGCCGTCCTCGTCCTCGACGCGACCCAGCCGCTCGGGAAGGGGGACCGCTTCGTGGCGGCGCTCGTCCCCAGCGAGGGGTTCTGCGTGGTCAACAAGGTCGACCTCGCGGGGCGGAGGGCGACGCTCGAGCAGTTGCAGGCGGCGGCGGCGCTCGGGTTCTCGGAGTACTTCCCGGTGTCGGCGCGCACCGGCGAGGGGGTGGGGGGCCTCGTCGAGGCCGTCGCATCCCGGCTGCCGGAGGGGCCACGTCTCTACCCCGAGGACATGGTGACCGACGTCCCAGAAGCCCACTGGGTCTCCGAGCTGGTCCGCGAGCAGCTGCTCGCGGTGACCCGGGAGGAGGTGCCCCACTCGATCGCCTGCCGGGTGACCGAGTGGGAGTGGCCGCGGGTCCGCTGCGAGATCCTGGTCGAGCGCGACAGCCAGAAGCCGATCGTCATCGGCAGGGGTGGATCGGTGCTGAAGGAGGTGGGAAGCAGGGTGCGCTCCCAGCTACCTCCCGGCGCCTACCTGGAGCTGTTCGTGAAGGTCGACCCCGGCTGGCAGAGCCGCCCGAAGGCCCTCGAGCGCCTCGGCTACTGACCGGCGCCTCCGGCGGAGCGGCTCCGGCGGGGCTGCGCCCCGCACCCATCGATGCCCGGCGAGCTGGCGCTCGCTCGAGCATCCTGAGCTGCTCGCTGCGCTCTCGGCTCAACACGGACGGGGGTCGTAGGGGGTCAGGCGGTTGGCCGCCTGGGAGGGGGCCTGGCCGCCCGGCGTCGGGACCGCGCTCGACCCGGCGGGCGTCGAGGTCGGGCTGGTGGAGGTCGTCGGGGCGCTGGCCGAGGCACTGCCGTCCACCCTGAAGGTGCTTCCGGCCAGGAGCTCGACGGTCCCGGCGGGAACCGAGGGGACGGCGTCGAGCACCACTGCGCCGCTCAGGTGCCGGAAGACCGCGAAGCCCTCGGCCAGCTGGCCGGGGTGGTACTCGACGACCGTCTCGGTCACGCTCGCCGGGCTCGTCGCGTAGGCCTCGGTCGTGACGTGGAGGCCGTAGGCCTGCAGGGCTGCGCCGGTGCTCGTAGCGAGCCCGGGGGTCCCGGCGATGTCGTAGACCTGGACCGCCGTCGGATCGACCGGCTGCGGGAACAGCCCGGAGTCCCAGCGCTCGATCGTCTGGTCGTCGGCGGGCTCGTCGGGGAGCTCGACGTCGCCGAGCTGGAAGCCCTCGTAGACGTAGCCGTTGCCGTAGGGACCGTTCTCCTCGGTGACCGGGATCGTCGTGGCCTTGGGCGCGAAGGCATCCAGGTGGCGGTAGCGCAGCGCGAGGTCGAGCAGCTGGGACTTGAAGCCGGGGTCGACCGTCAGGTTGCCGAGCACCGCGCCGAGTAGCGAGTTGATCCGTAGGGGGCTCGTGAAGCCCTTGGACTCGGCGGTCCGGACGAGGACCCGGAGCAGCTCCTGGTCACGCACGATGCGCGCGAGGTTGGACTCGGGGTCGTAGGGCCAGGCCGAGACGTCCGCGGGGTCGACGCCGGGCGGGTCGTACTGGAGGTGGCGGGAGCGCACGAGCGCCAGGGCCTGCTTGCCGTCGAGCACCTGGCAGCCGGTGTGGGTGATGTCGAGGCCGGAGTAGGCGTCGTAGAGCCGCTCGGGGAAGTCCATCTCGATGCCGCCGAGGGCGTCGACCACCTGCAAGAACTCGTCGAAGTCCACCTCGACGTAGTGGTTGATCGGGATGCCGAAGTCGTCGGTGATCGCGTCGACCAGGTTGTTGGGGCCGAAGCTCCCGTCGTTGAGCGCGGCATCGATCTTCTGGTAGGGGCTGCGGTCGGGGCCCGACGGGGTCCCCGCGGGCATCGGGACGAAGACGTCGCGGGGGATCGACAGGAGCGAGACCGAGCCGGTCCTCGGGTCGAGGTGGACCAGCATGATCACGTCGGAGAGCGAGCCGGTGAGCAGCGCGGGGTTGCCGAAGTTGACGTCGACCTGGCCGGCCCGGGTCTCGTTGCCGATGAGCAGGACGTTCTCGGGCCGGAGGCCGGCGTAGGACTGGCCGGCCGCCGCGCTCGGGCTGCCGTCGCTCGACGCGAGGCCCGAGCTCGACCCGGTCTTGATGCCGCCGATCTCGACGTAGCGGAGGTAGCCGTAGCCGAGGGCCACCGAGAGGAGCACGAAGGCCACGACGACGTTGGCCGCCACGAGCACCCGCCGCGGCCACCGCCGGGCACGGATGGCGAGGTGGCGCGGCACGTGCCCACGCCGCGACGGCGCGACACCGCTGCGGGCACCGCCGACTGCATCCAAGCTCATCTGCTCCTCGGGTCCTTCTCCGGGGGTCACCCTCCGGGCGGAGAGAGCCTAGGGCGGGGGTCGGCGGGATCTGGGGCAGGGCCGGGGCGCGACCGCCGGCGGAAGACTGCTGGGGGAGGACCGCCGGCCGAGGACCGCCGGCCGAGGACCGTCGGCCGAGGACCGTCGGCCGAGGACCGCCGGCGGAGGACCGTCGAGTAGATCAGCCGACCAGTGACTTCGCCGCTGCGGTGAGCGCGGCGAGCCCCTTCTTGGCGTCGCTGAAGAGCATTGCCGTGCGCGCTTCGAGGTAGAGCTCGTTGTCGATCCCCGCGTAGCCCGAGGCCATCGACCGCTTGATCACGATCACGTTCTTCGCCCGGTCGACGTCGATGATCGGCATGCCCGAGACCGCGTTGCCGGGCCGGCGGGCAGCCGGGTTGGTGACGTCGTTGGCCCCTACGACGAGGGCGACGTCGGCCCGGGGCATCTCGGGGTTGATGTCGTCCATCTCCCTCAGCTGGTCGTAGGGGACGTTGGCCTCGGCGAGCAGGACGTTCATGTGGCCGGGCATCCGGCCGGCGACGGGGTGGATCGCGTAGTACACCTCGACCCCCCGCTCCTCGAGGACGCTCGCCAGCTCGCGCAGCTCGTGCTGGGCCTGGGCGGCGGCCAACCCGTAGCCGGGGACCATCACCACCCGCTCGGCGTAGGCGAGCTGCAGCGCGGCGTCCTCGACCTGCACCGAGCGGACCTCGCCACCGCCTGCGCCCGGGGTGCTCGAGCCGGCGGCACCGGTCCCGAACCCACCGGCCATGATCGCTGGTATCGAGCGGTTCATGGCGTCGGCCATGAGCTTGGTGAGGATCGCCCCCGAGGCCCCTACCAGGGCGCCGGCGACGACCAGGATGACGTTGTCGATCACGAAGCCGGCCATGGCGACGGCGGTGCCGGTGAACGCGTTGAGCAGCGAGATCACCACCGGCATGTCGGCCCCGCCGATCGGGAGGACCAGGAGGGCGCCGATGCCGAGGGCGGCGGCGAGCGTGACGAGCAGCACCGGGAGGCTGTCGACCCGGGCGACCACCGCCACCGCCGAGCCGACGGCGATCACGACCAGGGCCAGCTGGAGCGCTCGGGAGCCCCTGAAGGTGACCGGGTGGCTGGCGTAGCCCTGCAGCTTGGCGGCGGCGAGGAGCGACCCGAGGAAGGTCACCGAGCCGATGACCACGTCGAGGACCGTGGCGAGGTCGGTGCCCGATCCCTGGGTGGGCCGGCGGGCGTAGTCGGCGAGAGCGATCATCGCCGCCGCTCCGCCGCCGACGGCGTTGAACAGGCTGACCAGCTGAGGGATGGCGGTCATGAGCACCGAGCGCGCGGCCCAGATCCCGACTGCTCCGCCGACCAGCGCCCCGCAGATCAGCACCAGCCAGCGGGTGAGGTCCATCGTGCCGCCATCTGCGACGAGCGCCAGGGCGAAGGCGACGGCGACGACCATGCCACCCGCGGAGACCCGGTTGCCCCGGCGCGCGGTCGCCGGCGAGTTCATGAAGTGCAACCCGAGGACGAAGCAGACCGCGGCGAGCAAGAAGGCGAGGTCGGCGCCCTCCCGGAGGGTCAAGGTCGTTCCCCGTGGTCCTCGGGCTTCGGCGGTGCCGGGCGCTTCTTGAACATCTCGAGCATCCGGTCGGTGACCGCGTAGCCTCCGACCACGTTGGCGCCGGCGAAGGCGGCGGCGAGGAAGGTGAGGACGTAGCCGAGCGGTCCGTGGACCTGGGAGGACAGCACGATCACCCCGACGAGCACCACCCCGTGGATCGAGTTGGCGCCCGACATGAGCGGGGTGTGCAAGGTGGCGGGAACCTTGCTGATCACCTCGAAGCCGACGAGCAGGGCGAGCACGAAGATGGTGAGCTCGCTCACGAAGCCTTGGGTCAAGGGGTGTCCTCCGGTCGATCGGGCTGCCCGAGGAGGGCGGCGGTGGCGGGATGGACGACTTCGCCGGCGTGGGTGACCACCACCCCGGCGGTGATCTCGTCGTCCAGGTCCAAGTGCAGCTCCCCGTCGGTGACGAGGTGGGCGAGCAGGGCGCTCAGGTTGCGGGCGTAGGCGGACGAGGCGGAGGTGGCGAGGCGCGACGGCAGGTCGGAGGCCCCTACGATCGTCACCCCGCCGGGGGTGCGGACCACCTGCGCAGGGACCGAGCCGGCGACGTTGCCCCCGAGCTCGGAGGCCCCGAGGTCGACCAGCACTGCGCCCGGCTTCATGGCCGCGACCGCCTCGGCGCTCACCAGCTCGGGAGGGCGCCGGCCCGGCACCTGGGCGGTGGTGATCACGATGTCGTGGCGGGCGATGTGGCCGGCCAGCTCGGCGCGCTGGGCGGCGGCCTCCTCGGCTCCGAGGGCCCGGGCGTAGCCACCCTCCCCGGTGGCGGGGCCCACCGAGGTGAGCTCCAGGTACTGGGCCCCGAGCGAGCGGACCTCCTCGGCCGCCGCCGGCCGGACGTCGTAGGCCCGCACCACCGCTCCGAGCCGACGGGCGGTGCCGATGGCCTGCAGGCCGGCGACCCCGGCGCCGAGCACCAGCACCTCGGCCGGCTTGGAGGTGCCGGCCGCAGTGATGAGCAGCGGCAGGTAGCGGGCGAAGTGCTCGGTGGCGACGAGGACCGCCTTGTAGCCGGCGACGTTGGCCTGCGAGGAGAGCGCGTCCATGGCCTGGGCACGAGGCAGGGTTCGCGGGAGGCCGTCCAGGCTGACCGCGACGACCCCGCGTGCGGCGAGCTCCTGCATCGTCTCGGGCCGCAGGAGCGGCTGGAGCAGGCCGACGACCACCTGGCCGGAGCGCAGACCGCCGAGCTCGGGCAGGCCGACTGCGGCGAGGACCTCGGCTCGGCCGATCCCCGATCCCGGGGCCACGACGCTCGCCCCGGCCTTCTCGTAGTCGGCGTCGGGGAAGCCGGCGGCCTCACCCGCGCCGGCCTCGACGACCAGCTCGATACCGCTGGAGCCGAGGCGCCCGACCACCTCGGGGGTGAGCGCCACCCGCCGCTCACCCGGCGCCACCTCCTTGGAGACCACGACCCTCACCGTCAAGCTCGACACCCCTACCGCTCGGGCGGTGGGAGCCCACCTGCGACCCGCACCACGACGCGAGGGGAGATGGTACTGCGGTCCCCGGCAGCGCAGCGGGAAGCAGCCGCAGGGGACGGCGCCGGCGGGCTGCGCAGCGGGGAGCCGCCGGCGCGAAGCGGAGCGAGCCACGCCTCGACCTCGCTGCGGTGGCGCGTGCGCCGCATCGGAGGAAGGGCCCGGACCAGGTCCCAGCGGTAGCGGGCGGTCGCCAGGCGGGGGTCGAGGACCGCCACCGCCCCGCGGTCCGTCGAGGAGCGGACCAGGCGTCCCGCCCCCTGGGCGAGAAGGGTCGCCGCCCGCGGGAGGTCGATCGCGCCGAACGCCGCCCTGCCGAGGCGCTCGCGGCGGGCCTCGAGGAGGGGATCGTCGGGACGGGGGAACGGCAGGCGGTCGATGACGACGAGCGAGAGCGAAGGCCCCGGCACGTCCACCCCCTGCCAGAAGCCCATCGTTGCGAACAGACACGACCGCTCGTCGGCGCTGAAGCGGGCGACGAGCGCTGCCTTCGGCAGCTCGCCCTGGGTGAGCACCGGCCAGGGGATCCGGCGGGCGACCGCGGCGGAAGTGGCGAGCATCGCCCGCTGGGAGGTGAACAGCGCCATGGTGCGCCCTCCGGCGGCGGTCACGAGGGCGACCAGCTCCTCTAGCGCTGCGGCCTCGAAGCCCGGGTCCTTGGGGGAGGGGAGGTGGGCGGCGCAGTAGAGCAGCGCCTGGCTCGGGTAGTCGAAGGGGCTGCCGACATCCAGCTGGTCGGTGCGCTCCGCCGGCAGGCCGACCCGCTCGACGAGGCGCGGCGGGATGGTGGCGCTCGTGAGCACCCCGATCGGCGCCGCCTCCCCCGACCAGAGGGTCCTGGAGAGCACCTCGGCGACGTCGAGGGGGGCGAGCCGGGCGGAGGGGGAGTGGGCCTGTCCTTCGACCCAGGCGACCATCGAGTCGTCGGGCTCGATCAAGGCGTCGAGGTCCCCGGCGAGGTGGAGGGCGCTCTGCTGGGCGCGGAGGCGTCTCTGCCCGTCGTCGTCGGCTGCGGCGCCGGGAGGGCCGTCGGGCTTGTGGCGCAGTGCGGCGTCGAGGGCGGCGACCCGACCCCGGGCGGTCGCGAGGGCGGTAGCGAGCTGGTCCCCGTGGGGCCGGGGCAGCCGGCGACCGAGGAAGGGCCCGAGGGCCCCGGCGAGGAGGCTGCCGGCCTCGGCGAGCGCGTCGAGGACCGCCGGGTCGGCGACGAGAGGGCGGGCGCTGCGGGCCAAGGCGGCGAAGCGCCCGGGGGACACCTCGGCCCCGAAGCTCGCCGAGGCGATGTCCTCGAGCTCGTGCGCCTCGTCGAAGACCACCACGTCGTGGGGAGGGAGCAGCTCGCCCCGGCTGGCCAGGTGGGCGGCGTAGAGGTGGGTGTTGACCACCACCACGTCTGCACCGGCGGCGCGCCGGCGGGCGGCCTCGGCGAAGCAGTCCCCGCCCGAGGGGCAGCGCCCCGCACCGGGGCAGTCGCGCGAGCCGACGCTCACCTGCGACCAGGCCTGCTCGCTCGGCTCCCAGGCGAGCTCGGCGCGATCGCCGCTGGCGGTCTCGGGCGCCCAGGCCACGAGGCGGCGCAGCTCCCGGCCGAGTGGTCCGGGCTCGGCGTCGGGGATGCCCGCGCCGGGTAGCGGGGCCTGCTCGCCGGCGCGGTCGATCTCCTTTATCCGCTGCACGCAGAGGTAGTTGGACCGGCCCTTCAGCACGGCGAAGACGACCGGCACGCCGAGCTCGGCGGCGAGCAGCGGCAGGTCCCGGCTGGCGAGCTGGTCCTGGAGGGCCTTGGTGGCGGTCGCGACCACCACCCGGGTGCCGGCGAGGATGGTCGGCACCAGGTAGCCGAGGCTCTTGCCGGTCCCGGTGCCGGCCTGCACCACGAGGTTGCGCCGGCGGTCGATCGCGGCTGAGACCGCCTCGGCCATGGAGAGCTGTGAGGGCCGGGACTCGTTGCCGGGGAGCCCGGCGGTGACCCGCCCGAGGGCGGCCTCGACCGGCGAGCTGGCCACCACCGGAGGCTACTCGGCCGTCCCGGCGCCGCCGGGTAGCCGCCGCCGGGGACCCGAGCCGGCGCTCGGCCGGGCGGTACCGTGGCCCCGATGGACCTCGACGGCTTCGATCCCAACCGCATGCCCCGCCACGTGGCGTGCGTGATGGACGGCAACGGCCGCTGGGCGACCAAACGGGGGCTCCCGCGCACCGAGGGTCACCGGGCCGGCGAGGAGGCCCTCTTCGATGCCGCCCAAGGGGCGCTCGAGCTCGGTGTGCGCTACTTCACGGTCTACGCCTTCTCGACCGAGAACTGGCGCCGACCGGCAGAGGAGGTCCGCTTCTTGCTCGAGGTGATCGCCGACCGGCTGCTCACCCGCCGGCGCGACGAGCTGCACGCCCTCGGTGTCCGGATCCGCTTCATCGGCAGGCGTGACTGGCGGGTGCCGCGATGGGTCCTGCGCCGGATGGACGAGGCCGCCGCGCTCACCGCCGCCAACGAGGCCCTCACCCTCACGGTGGCGTTCAACTACGGGGGGCGAGCGGAGATCGTCGACGCGGTCCGCTCGATCGTCGCCTCGGGCATGCCGGCGTCCAAGGTCGACGAGCGTGCCATCGCCCGGCACCTCTACGACCCGAGCGTCCCCGACCCGGACCTCGTGATCCGCACCTCGGGCGAGTTCCGGATCTCCAACTTCCTCATCTGGGAGCTGGCCTACTCCGAGCTGGTCTTCTCCGAGGTGCTCTGGCCCGACTTCCGCCGCGAGCACCTCTTCGAAGCGGTCCGGGAGTACCAGGCGCGCGACCGCCGCTTCGGCTCCGCCGCCGCTCACGAGGGCATACCGGGCTGAGCCGGCGGCTGTCGTGGCCCTCTACCGGGACGAGGGGATCGTCCTTCGGACCCACAAGCTCGGCGAGTCCGACCGGATCGTGGTGCTGCTCACCGCCGGGCGGGGCAAGGTCCGGGCGGTGGCCAAGGGGGTGCGGCGCGCGTCGAGCCGTCTCGGGGGGCGCCTCGAGCCCGGCGGGCACCTGGCGCTGCTGCTCCACGAGGGCCGGGAGCTCCACGTCGTCACCCAGGCGGAGGCGATCGAGCCCTTCGGGGAGCTGCGCGCCGACCTCGTGCGTCTGCGTGACGCCCTGGCCCTGCTCGAGGCGGTGGACCAGGTGGCCCGGGAGGGCGAGGCCGACCCCCGGCTCTACGCCATGCTGCTGCGGGCCCTGCGCACCCTGGTCGCCCACCCCGCCCCGTTGCTCGTCGCCGGCTTCTACTGGAAGCTCCTGGCCCTCGAAGGGGTGGCGCCGGGCGTGACCGAGTGCGCCCGTTGCGGCGCGTCGGCGGCCGAGGTCGACCTGGTCGCCTTCGACCCGTCGGAGGGGGCCTCCTGCCGAGGGTGCGCGCCGGGCGGGGGCGGGCGGCGGGCGGTGACCCCCGAAGCGCTCGGGGTCGTCGCAGCGATCCTCGGGGGGGACCTGGCCGGGGCTCTCTCCACGCCTCCCGGGCCGCTAGCGACAGAGGTGACCGATCTCGCCACCCGGGCGCTCGAGGGCCACCTGGAGCGGCGCCTGCGGGTGCCGCGGCTATTGGAGCGCAGCGTGGCGCGCCTGGCGGTACCGTGAGCCGCCATGGCCGCCCCCGACCTGGAAGACCTCGTCCGGCTCTGCAAGCAGCGGGGGTTCGTCTTCCCCTCGGCCGAGATCTACGGCGGGTTCCGCTCCACCTACGACTACGGCCCGCTCGGCGTGCTCATGCTGCGCAACGTGAAGGACGCCTGGTGGCGCTCGATGGTCCAGCTGCGCCACGACGTGGTCGGCCTCGACGCTGCGATCCTCTCCAGCCCCCGGATCTGGGAGGCGTCGGGACATCTGGCCAACTTCACCGACCCCCTCGTCGACTGCCGCAACTGCAAGGAGCGCTGGCGGGCCGACCACCTGGAGGCCGGCCCCGACGGGCGGCTGCGCTGCCCGAACTGCGCCAGCTCGGACCTCACCGAGGCACGTGAGTTCAACTTGATGTTCCGCACCCACGCCGGCCCGGTCGACGACGACAGCACGGTGGCCTACCTCCGGCCCGAGACCGCCCAGGGCCAGTTCGTCAACTTCGCCAACGTGATGCAGACCTCCCGCAAGCGGCCGCCGTTCGGGATCGCCCAGATCGGCAAGTCCTTCCGCAACGAGATCACCCCGGGCGGCTTCGTGTTCCGCACCCGGGAGTTCGAGCAGATGGAGCTCGAGTTCTTCGTCCCGCCGCCAGACGCCGAGCGCTGGTTCGAGCACTGGTGCGCCGAGCGCCTCGCTTGGTACGTCGGGCTCGGCATCCCCTCCGAGATGCTCCGCCTCCGCCCGCACGACAAGGAGGAGCTGGCCCACTACGCGCTGGCCGCGACCGACGTGGAGATGCGCTTTCCCTGGGGCTGGGGGGAGCTCGAGGGGATCGCCAACCGGGGCGACTTCGACCTGCGGGCCCACTCCGAGGCGAGCGGCACCCGCCTGGACTACTTCGACCAGGCGAGCGGCGAGCGCTACACGCCTTATGTGATCGAGCCCGCAGCGGGTGCGACCCGGGCGACGATGGCGTTCCTGCTCGCCGCCTGGGACAGCGACGAGGTGGGCGGCGAGCCCCGTTCCGTGCTGCGCCTCGACCCGCGTATCGCCCCCTACCAGGTGGCGGTGCTGCCGCTGTCGCGAAAAGACACGCTGGCCCCGGTCGCCGCCGAGGTGCTCGGCGTGCTCCAGGAACGGTTCATGTGCGACTTCGACGAGACCCAGTCGATCGGGCGGCGCTACCGCCGCCAGGACGAGATCGGCACCCCGCTGTGCGTGACGGTCGACTTCGACAGCATCGAGGACCGTGCGGTCACCATCCGCGACCGCGACAGCACCGAGCAGGTGCGGGTCCCGATCGCGGCGCTCGTCGCGGAGGTCGGCGACCGCCTCGCTCGGTAGGCTCGGCGGAGATCAACCGCGCCGGCCCCGGGGGGCCAGGAGGACCGCAGCCCGCCATGCCCTACACCTACGCCTTCGACCACAAGCACCGGCGCCCGCCGATGGAGCTCAAGGACCTGCTCGGGGGCAAGGGGGCCAACCTCGCCGAGATGACCTCGGTGCTCGGCCTGCCGGTGCCCCCGGGCTTCACGATCACCACCGAGGCCTGCCGGGCCTACCTCTCCGGCGGGTGGCCCGAGGGGCTCGACGAGGAGGTCGCCAAGGGTGTCCGCAAGCTCGAGAAGGCGATGGGCAAGCGCCTCGGGGACCCAGGCGACCCGCTGCTCGTGAGCGTGCGCTCGGGAGCCCGCTTCTCGATGCCCGGGATGATGGACACGGTGCTCAACCTCGGGCTCAACGACGAGTCGGTGAAGGGCCTCGCCGGCCAGACCGACGAGCGCTTCGCCTACGACTCCTACCGGCGCTTCATCTCGATGTACGGACGGATCGTGCTCGGCCTCGACGCCAAGCTCTTCGACGAGCCCTTCGAGGCGGCCAAGGCTGCCTCAAGGGCGGGCAGCGACGCCGAGATCGGCGCCGGGGCGCTGCGCGACCTGGCCGACGCCTACAAGGGCATCGTGGCCGACCACATCGGGAGGCCTTTCCCAGAGGAGCCTCTCGAGCAGCTCCGGGGGGCGATCGAGGCGGTGTTCGCCTCCTGGAACGGGGCGCGGGCGGTCGCCTACCGGGTGCGTGAGCGCATCCCCCACGACCTCGGCACCGCGGTCAACGTGCAGACGATGGTCTTCGGCAACCGCGACGACGACAGCGGCACCGGGGTCGGCTTCACCCGTGACCCCTCATCGGGGGCTCAGGGCTGCTACGGCGACTTCCTCGTCAACGCCCAGGGGGAGGACGTGGTCGCCGGCATCCGCAACCCCCTGCCGCTGTCGGCCCTGCAGGACCGCTTTCCGGGGATCTTCGCCGAGCTGATGGGGATCTTCGCCCGGCTGGAGGAGCACTACCGGGACATGTGCGACACCGAGTTCACCATCGAGCAGGGCAAGCTGTGGATGCTCCAGACCCGGGTGGGCAAGCGCACCGGCCGGGCCGCGTTGCGCATGGCGGTCGACATGACCCGCCAGCGCGGCTGGAAGATCACCCGGGAGGAGGCGGTCTGCCGGGTCGGCGCCGAGCACCTGGAGTCCGTGCTGCACCCCCAGTTCGCCGAGGCGCCCGCCCGTCTGCTCACCAAGGGGCTCGCCGCCTCCCCCGGCGCCGCGGTCGGCAAGGTGTACTTCAGCGCCGACGACGCCGCTGCTGCCGCCGGCAAGGGTGAGGCGGTGATCCTCGTGACCTCCGAGACCTCTCCCGAGGACGTCCACGGGATGATCGCCGCCCAGGGGGTGCTCACCTGTCGCGGGGGCCTCGTGAGCCATGCCGCGGTCGTCGCCCGGGGCTGGGGCAAGCCGGCGGTCGTCGGCGCCGAGGCGGTGAGGATCGAGGGTCGCTCCTTCAGCGCCGGCGGGGTACGTGTCGAGGAGGGGGAGGTGATCTCGATCGACGGGGGCAGCGGCGAGGTGGCCCTCGGCGAGGTCCGCCTGAGCCTCGCCGAACCCCCCGAGGAGCTCGCCACCCTCCTCGGCTGGGCCGACAAGATCCGCAAGGGCAAGCTCGGCGTGTGGGCGAACGCCGACAACGGGCCCGATGCCGCCAACGCCAGGCAGTTCGGGGCGGAGGGCATCGGCCTGTGCCGGACCGAGCACATGTTCTTGGCCGAGGACCGCCTGCCGATCGTGCGCAAGATGATCCTTGCCGCCACGACCGCCGAGGAGGAGGCGGCCCTCGAGGCGCTCCGGGTCGCCCAGAGAGCCGACTTCGTCGCCATCTTGGAGGCGATGGACGGCCTGCCGGTCACGGTGCGCCTGCTCGACCCGCCACTGCACGAGTTCCTCCCCTCCACCGAGGAGCTAGAGCTGAAGGCGGCCACCGAGGGCCTGAGCGCCGAGGAGGAGGCGCTGCTCGGCGCCGCCAAGTCCTGGCGCGAGGCCAACCCGATGCTCGGCACCCGGGGGGTGCGCCTCGGGGTGATCAAGCCCGGGCTGTACGCGATGCAGGTGCGGGCGCTGATGCAGGCCGCCGTCGAGCGGCTGGAGGCAGGGGGAAAGCCTCGGGTCGAGGTGATGATCCCCCTCACCGTCACCCGAGCCGAGCTCGGCCTGGCCCGCAGCTGGGTGGCCGACACCGTCGCCGAGGTGCTCGGGGGACTGCCCAAACGCCAGGCGGCCAAGCTCCACGTGGCGATCGGGACGATGGTGGAGACCCCCCGGGCGGCGCTGCGCGCCGACGAGATCGCCGAGGAGGCCGACTTCTTCAGCTTCGGGACCAACGACCTCACCCAGATGACCTTCGGCTTCAGCCGCGACGACGTCGAGGGCCGGATGATGAGCGCCTACCTGGAGCAGGGCCTGCTCACCCGCAACCCCTTCGAGACCATCGACCAGTCCGGGGTCGGCCAGCTGGTCCTCGACGCGGTCGAGCGGGGCCGGGCGACCAAG
>JAKARG010000449.1 GCA_021819345.1 Actinomycetes bacterium
CACCACCATCTTGACCCGTCGGGTCAAACAAGGCGTCGCCGAGTGGTACGTGCTCGAAACCCTGGAGAAGGCCTGGGACGGGTTCTGCGAGCACACCCGCCAGGGCTGGAACGTCGGGGTCCCGCCGTATGGGTATATGGCTGAGAAGGTCCCCCATCCCGTCCCGGCGCGACGAGCCGAGGGCAAGACCAAGACCCGCCTCGTCCCCGACCCGCTCCGGGCTCCGGTCGTGCACCAGATCTTCACCTGGCGGGTCACCGAGCGCCTCGGCTACGCCGCGATCGCCGAGCGACTCAACGCCAGCCCGGACCGCTACCCGCCGCCGCGCTCGCCCGACCCGGCCCGCCAGCGAGACGCATGGGGGAAGTCCTCGGCCCGGGAGGTGCTGATCAACCCCAAGTACACCGGCTACATGGTCTGGAACCGCCGGGCGTCCAAGAAGGGCGGAAAGGTCAACCCGAGAAGCGAATGGGTGTGGTCCCCAGGTCCCACCCACGAGCCGCTCGTCACCAAGGAGCTCTTTGACGCCGCGGCCGAGACCTTCGAGCGCCGGGAGCGCTCGCGCGACGGCGCCGGGGCCAATGCCGCTCACCCCGACACCAAGCGCGCCTACCTGCTGCGGTCGTTCGTGATCTGCGACGCCTGCGGGCGGCGCATGTTCGGCAAGACCCGCAAGCAGCACACCTACTACGCCTGCCAGCCGTCGCTCAACCACGCCGGCAAGGTCGCCGAGCGCTTCCCCGACCACCCTGCCAGCATCTGGGTTCGCGAGGATTCCCTGCTCGCGGGGGTGGCCGAGTTCTTCGCCACCCGCCTCCTCGGCCCCACCCGCGCCGAGCTGCTCGCCGCCGACCTCGGCCAGCTCGACCACCGCGCCGTCGCCGAGCAGGCCGCCAGCCTCGACGCGCTCCGCCGATCCCTCGACGAGATCACCCGGCGCCAAGACCGACTCGTCCGCACCCTCGAATCCCAAGACGACCCCGCCGGCACCGTCTTCGCCCGTGTCCGCGACCGACTCGGCGAGCTCGAAGCGGAGCGACAGGCCAAGCTCGACGCGCTCGGGGCCCTCGAAGCGACCGAAGAAGCTCAAACCGTCCCCGTCGAACTGCTCGACGAGCTTCCCGTCGTCGACGTCGACCTCCTCGACGCCCCCCAGCACATCCTGCGGGCGCTCTTCGAAGGCTTCCGGCTTGAGGTCCGCTACCACAAGGCCGACCACCACGCCCTCGTGCGGGCCACCATCGCGGAGGACACCATCGACTATCTCGACACCAACGTCATCGCGCTCTTCGCCGAGCGGACCGTCGGCGAGAAGCGGCGCCCCGGTCCACGGGACAGCGCTTCCCATCTGCGTGGCGCCCCCGGCAGGACTCGAACCTGCGACCCGCCGCTTAGAAGGCGGCCGCTCTATCCAGCTGAGCTACAGGGGCACGAGGCGGCTCCGACGGGTCGACCTCGGCGGAGGTCTCGGCGCAGCAGCCGGCGGTCCGACGATACCGGCACCGGAGCCCGGTTGCTCAGAACCTGCACGGGCAACGACCCTGTGCGGCTGGGAACAGCCTTCCGGGACCCCACTCCCTGCCAGGTCCACCCGTCCTCAGCTGGCGAGCAGGTCGCGGGCGCCGCTGTCGACAGAGGGGTGGCGCAGCTTCGAGAGTGCGGTCCGCTCGATCTGGCGGATGCGCTCCCGGGTGAGCGCAAGTGCCGCGCCGACCTCCTCGAGGGTCCTCGGCTCACCCCGGTCGAGCCCGTAGCGCAAGCGGAGGATCTCCCTCTCCCGATCGTCGAGCGGCGCGAGCAGCTTGTCGACCTCGCTCGGCAACAGCGCCAGCGACACGACGTCGAAGGGCGTCGGCGCAGACAGGTCGGAGACGATGTCGGCGAGCTCGGTGTCGCCCTCGCTGCCGATGGGCGTCTCCAGTGAGACCGGCTCCGCGCCGTACTGGAGCAGTTCGGCAACCTGCTCCTCGGGCATCTGCATTACCGCAGCCAGCTCGGCGGCCGTCGGCAGGCGACCCATCTCGCCCTCCATCTGGACCCGAACGCGCACCAGTCGGCGGATCTGGTCGCCGGCGTGGACCGGTAGGCGGATGGTGCGGGAGCTGTTGTCGATGCCCCGTCCGATCGCTTGACGGATCCACCAGGTGGCGTAGGTGGAGAACTTGAAACCCTTGCGCCAGTCGAACTTGTCGACCGCGTGGATCAGGCCGAGGTTCCCCTCCTGGATCAGGTCGAGAAGAGCCAGGTCGGCCGACTGGTACCTCTTCGCGATCGACACGACCAGACGGAGGTTGGCGTTGACGAACTGCTCGGCTGCCACCTCCCCGGCGCGAGCGGCGCGGCGCAGCTCCCGCCGTCTCGACGCCGAGATGGGGCCTCGGGCTTCGAGCTCCGCGGCAGCCGCCCGGCCGGCCTCCATCGCCTTCGCCAGCGCCACCTCGTCTTCCTTGGTGAGCAGCGGGTACTTCCCGATGCCGTCCAGGTACAGACGGACCAGATCTTGCTCGCCGACGTCAGATGTCACCTTCGTCATGGTTCACCTCGCCTCTGCTCCACACCTACCCTTCTGCGCACCCCCCGACACAGCCGTCGCCACCGACGGGGACGGATCCCGTCTCGGCAAGGGTGGCTCCGAGTTGTGCAAGACTGGGCGGTCTCGCGGTGGCCGTAGCTCAGTTGGTTAGAGCGCCAGGTTGTGGTCCTGGAAGTCGGGGGTTCGAGTCCCCTCGGCCACCCCACCCCGCTCGTTGCGACGATCGCTAGCATGCGGGCGCTGGCGCCTCTAGCTCAATGGCAGAGCAACGGACTCTTAATCCGCAGGTTCTGGGTTCGAATCCCAGGGGGCGCACCAAAAGCCCAGCTCAGGTGGGGTGCAGCTCGTCGGCAAGGGGCATGGTGGGCGCCGCAGGTCTGTTCGGGTAGCCGACGCCGGCGCCGGCAGGACCTGACCGCGTGGCGCCCGGAGCGCGCTTGGCGAGGCCTTTCCCCTCCCTCTAGTCGGCGGTGACGAAGTCGATCAATGCCTCGACGGCCCCGACCAGCGGGGCCTCCAGGTCGGCGTAGGTGCGCACCGAGGCGAGCAGTCGACGCCAGAGCCGCCCCGGATCGGGCTCGCCGAGCACCTCGCAGACTCCGGCCTTCCACGGCCGGCCCCGCGGGACCACCGGCCACGCGTCCAGCCCCACCACCCCCGGGCGGATCGCCTCCCACACGTCCAGGTACGGCGTGCCGGTCACCAGCACGTGGGCGCTGCCCACCCCTTGGGCCAGCCGCCACTCCTTGCTACCGGGGACTAGGTGTTCG
>JAKARG010000450.1 GCA_021819345.1 Actinomycetes bacterium
CGAAGTGTTCGCACCAGGCGTCGGAGCCACCGCACTGGAGGCCGAGGACCAGCTCGGAAGCGGGCACCGTCCGACGCTCCGCGGGGGCCAGGGCCTCGATCATCCCCCGGACCTCCGAGACCCCCCACTCGATGGCGGCGCGGGTACCGCCCTCCCCCTGGATGGTTGCCGCCCGCAGGGGGACATCGGGAGGTAGCGCCATCTCCTCGACCAGCTCGTCGACCTGGTTGACCTCGCATCCGAGGCCGAGCACGACGACCCCGGCGACGTTCGGGTGGCGGGCGTACCCGGCGAGGGTGCGACGGAGCACGGCGAGGCCTTCGCCGCTCGCCGCAGTGCCGCACCCGCCCCCGTGGGTGAGCGCGATCACCCCGTCGATGTCGGGGCGCCCCTCGAGCGCGCCGGGGGCCTGGAAGGCCGAGACGATGCGGCGCACCACCGTCGCTGAGCAGTTGACCGAGCTGAGCACCGCCACGTAGTTGCGGGTGCCGACCCGCCCGTCGGGACGGACGATCCCCTGGAAGCTCGCCGGCCCCCCCGGCGCCGGGCGCGCCTTGGCCCCCGGTCTGGCCGTGGCCGCTCCGGCTGTCCCGGGAGCCGCCCGGCCGGGGCCCGCAGACGCCGAGAGCGAGACCAGGTTGTGGGTGTGGACGTGGCGTCCGGGAGCCACCTCGACGGTGGCCACCCCGATCGGCTGGCCGTACTTGGTCACCACCGCCCCGGCCGGGATCTCGACCAGCGACACCTTGTGGCCGGCGGGGACCGCCTCGGCGACGCGCAGCTCCGGCCCACCGGGGACCGAGGCGGCGCTCCCCGGCTCGAGGCCGCCCCGGGTGATCGCGACCGGGTCGTCGGGGTGGAGCCTGAGGAGCGTGGCGGCGGTCATATCGGTCCCACGCCACCAACCCTAGACCTACCTGGATCTATCCGGACCTGCCCGGGCCGCTCGGGATCAGAGGACCCAGTCCGGGTCGGGGACCTCTCCGGCGGCCGCGATCAGGTCGTCGAGCGCGGCGACCATGGCGGCATGGCGCTGCGGAGGCACCGCCTCCAGCAGCGTTGCGATCTCGTGGCGACGCCGACGGGTGACCTCCTCCACCAACGTCCGGCCCGCTCGGCTGAGGCTCAGCTCCACGGCTCGTCGGTCCTTCTCGGCGGTGCGCCTGGTCACCAGGCCCTTGCGCACCAGGCGGTCCGACATGCGCGTGGCGGTGGGCCCGGCGACACCGAGCTGGTGCGCCAGGTCGGCCACCCGCTGAGGGCCCCGGGAGGCGATCACGACCAGGGCTCGGTACTGGGGCACGGTCACGTCGTCGGCCACCCCGGCGAGCGATCGTGCGGCCACCGCCACGAGCACCCGGCTGGCGGTCATCAGGGCGTCGACCGCCGACAGGTCCCGTTGGCCGGACGGCGTCTCGCGAGCTTCGGGCGAGCTCTTCGGCACGCTGCTCCTCGCGTCGAGTGAACCGGCGACGCCGTCGCTCGGGATGTCTCCGCTCACGCCGAGGCTTGCGTCGGCAGGTCCTCGCACCGCCCCGCTCGGTCCTGCTCCCCCGATCGTCGGCACCGCCTGTGACGACTGTGACGAGAGCGACCTGCTCACCCACCAGAGGGTAGTGCTCCTCTCCGCCGGGCAAGGACCCGGACCCCGACGCTTCCGGCGATCGATACCCGTAGCTATAAGCATATACTTACATCATGCAGCTACCTCTCCTTCTGCCGACAGGGGCGATGAGCGCTGCTCAACCCGAGCCCAGCCCTCCGAGCCGGGAAATGGGGGCCGGCGACACCGGCTTCTCCGTCACCTGCTCGTGGCTCGGACCGTCCTCGGTGAACCCCTGGCTGCCGACCTGGTCCCATGGGTGGCGACGGGCTCGGCGGTGACCGCCCTGGACCATCCGTGAAGCCACCGGGTCCGCTCCCAGGCGAGCGTTCGGTCGCCCGTGGGGCACGCGCGGGTCTGCAGGGGGAGGCCGGGGCTGGCCACCGCGGTCTTGCACGCGCCCTCGGAGACCTGGTCCGCCGGCGTGGCTACGTGACCCGCTGGCTCCTCCTCGGTCTTCCGCTCGGTGTGGCAGTGGGGCTCGGTGGCCTACTGGTCCGGGAGCTGCTGCAGGTCGGCGGAAGGCTGTTGCTGGTCGACCTCGCCGGATACCACCTCCCCCACGAGGGCCAGGGCCACCGCTCCGGCGCGCTCGCCGGCTTCGCCAGGCCGTGGGCACTACCGCTCGTCGTCGGCCTCGGTGGGCTCCTCGCCGGCGGACTGGTGCAGCGCTTCGGCCGCAAGGATGCGGCGCAGGGCACCGACGGCGCGATCGATGCGTTCAACGACGACCCGCGCGCCATCCGGGCGCGCGGCGTCGTGCTGGAGCTGACCGCTTCGGCCCTCACCATCGGTTCCGGAGGTTCTGCGGGCCCGGAAGGACCGGTCACCCAGATCGGCGCCGGGGTGGGGTCGTGGCTGACCCGGACCCTGGACCTGCCCACCGACGATGGGCGCATAGCCGTGGCCGTCGGCATCGGAGCCTCCATCGGCACCATATTCTCCGCCCCGCTCGGCGGTGCCGTGCTCTGCGCCGAGCTCGTCTACCGCGACGACGCCGAGTACTCGGCGCTGCTGCCCGGCCTGGTGGCCTCATTCGTCGGCTACTCGATCTTCGGGGCGGTCGCGGGCTACCGGCCCATCCTCGCCTTCGCGGACCACTACCGCTTCGGGGACCCACTGCAGGCGCTCTGGTTCGTCCTGCTCGGGGCGCTGGCCGGGGGGCTCGGCATCCTCTACGCCGTCAGCTACCACGCCTCGGGGCCGCTGGCAGCGCTGGTGCCATTCCCGAGGCTCGTTCGCGCCACCATCGGCGGTCTGCTCGTCGGGGCCCTGGCCCTCGGCCTGCCCGAGGTGCTCGGCACCGGTGACGGCTGGGTCCAAGCAGGTGTCGACGGCGCCCTGAGCCACCTGCCCCTGCTGATCGTGCTGGCCCTACCGCTGGCCAAGATCCTCGCCACTTCTCTCACGCTCGGCTCCGGCGGGTCCGGCGGGGTCCTGACTCCCGCCCTCGCCGTGGGCGGCTTCGGCGGCCTCGCCCTCTGGCGCCTGCTCGAAGTGCTCGGCGCATCCGGCATCGGCTCCGACGCCGGCGTCTTCATCCTGGTCGGCGCCATGGCCACCCTCGGCGGTATCTCGCGCGCCCCGGTAGCCTCCGTGCTGCTCATCGTCGAGCTGGCCGGTGTAGGGACCCTCCTGGTCCCCGCAGTCGCCGCCGTCGCCGTCGCCGTCGCGTTGTCACGGGCGAGCGGCCACCA
>JAKARG010000451.1 GCA_021819345.1 Actinomycetes bacterium
GCGACGCCGTGACCGGAGGCGAGGACGACCTCCGGCGCTGCGGGGGTCACTCGGAGACCTCGGGGCTCAGCCACCCGGGCGGAAGGTGACCGGTAGGCGCCGCGGGCCCCAGATGCCCACCGTCGGCGGTTTCCACTCGATGCTCCCCTCTACCGCCAGCTCGGGGAGCCGGACGGAGAGGAGGGCGAGCGCCTCTTGCAGCTCGGCCCTCGCCAGGGAGGCCCCCAGGCAGTGGTGGCTCCCCCAGCCGAAGGTGAGCTGCGGCGAGCCGGAGGTCGTCCGGGCGATGTCGAAGCGGAGCGGGTCGGGCCAGGCGCTCGGATCGTGGTTGGCTGCTGCGAGGCTCATCGCCACCACGGTTCCCGGAGGGAACAGCACGTCGCGGTGCTCGACGGCCTCGGCCGCCACCCGCAGCGTGGCGCGCACCGCGCCCGAGTGACGCATCACCTCCTCCACCGCCGGGGCCGCCAGCGTCGGGTCTTCGGCCAGTGCCCTCCACTGGTCGGGGTGGTGGGCGAAGAGGGCCAGGGCGCACCCGAGCTGGTTGCGGGTGGTGTCGGTGCCGGCGAGGAGCACCGCCTCGGTCATCGAGACCAGCTCGGGGGTGGACATCCGCTCGCCCTGCTCCTCGACGGCGATGAGCCGGCTGAGCAGGTCGTCGGCCGGGGTCCGGCGCCGCCTGTCGATCATCGCCGACACGTAGGCATCCAGCTCTCCGAGCGCCGCCTCGATGACCGGCCGGTCTTTGGCGAGGTCGTTGTCGAAGATCCGGAACACGTCGACCGCCCAGCCGGAGAACAGCTCCCAGTCGGCTCTCGGCGCGCCGAGCAGCTCGCAGATGATGGGGATCGGGTAGGGCTCGCAGACCTCGGTCACGAGCTCGGCCCGGCCCGCCTCGACGAGCGGGTCGAGCAGTCCGTCGAGCACCGAGCGGATGAAGGGTCGCAGCCGATCGGTTGCCCGCGGGGTGAACGCCGGGCTGGCCAGCCGGCGGAGCCGGTCGTGCTCGGGTCCTTCCATCGCGAGGATCGACCGCTGCCGGCGCTCCCTGGGGAGCCCTCCCTCCAGGCCGGCCAGGGTGGGTAGGAGCGAAAGTGCCGAGTGGAAGCGGCGGTCGGCGAGCAGCGCCGTGGCATCGCGGTAGCCGGTCAGGGCGAAGCCGAACGGGGTCCGCACCAACCAGTGCTCCGCCGGCAGTCCCCCGACGGCGTCGAGCAACGAGCGAGGATCGAGGCCCAGTAGGTCCAGCTCGGGCAGGTCCAGATCGTGGACGTCGACGGTCAGGGCTCCTCACCTCCGGCCGCCATCCTGGCAGACACCGGAGGGGTGCTCGCTCGGGCCGCCGTCGCGGACCGAGCGATCCTCAGGGGCGCCAGTGCCGCCGGCGCAGGAGGCGCAGCCCGTTGAGCCCGACGACGACGGTCGAGCCCTCGTGGCCGGCGACGCCGAGGGGGAGAGGGAGGTGCCCTCCGAGGTCGATCCCGACCAGGGTGGCGATGACCACGACCGCGAAGGTGAGGTTGAAGGTGACGACCCGCCGAGCGTGGCGGGAGAGGCGTAGCGCGGCCGGGAGCGTGGCGAGCTCGTCGCTCACCACGACGACGTCGGCGGTCTCCAGGGCGAGGTCTGCGCCGTGGCCGCCCATGGCGATGCCGACGTGGGCGGCGGCGAGGGCGGGGGCGTCGTTGACGCCGTCACCGACGACGGCGAGGCGGGTGCCGTCGGCCTGGATGGAGCCCACCACCGCCACCTTGTCGCCGGGGAGGAGCGAGGCCCGCACGTCGGCGATGCCGACCGCGGTGGCGATGGCCGCCGCAGCCCGAGGGTTGTCCCCGGTGAGCATCACGGCTGGAGCGGCGGTGAGCTCGCGGAGGCCGGCGACGGCGGCGCGCGCATCGGGGCGGATCTCGTCGGAGAAACCGAGCACCCCGACCGGCCGTCCGTCGATGCTCACCACGACCGCGGTCGACCCTGCGGCCTCCAGCTCGGTGACGGCCTGCCGCGCAGCGCAGCACTCCTCGCTGTCGGCGAGCTGGTCGAGCGCGTCGGGGCGGTCCACCGTGACCCACTGCCCGGTGATCGTCGCGCCGACCCCGAGGCCCGGCCGGGAGACGAACCCTTCGGGGGCGGGGACCGCGACCGCGCGGGAGGTGGCTGCCACCGCGACGGCTCGTGCCAGGGGGTGCTCGCTCTGCTGCTCGGCAGCTGCCGCCAGGGCGAGCAGCCGGTCATCACCGAGCTGCGGGCTCAGCGCGATCAGCGCGTCGAGGCGGGGGGCGCCACGGGTGAGGGTGCCGGTCTTGTCGAAGCCGACGCGACCGGTCTCCCCGAGTCGTTCCATGGCGACCGCCGACTTGACCAGCACCCCGTGGCGGCCGGCGTTGGCGATGGCAGCGAGGTAGGGCGGCATGGTGGCGAGGACGACGGCGCAGGGGGAGGCGACGATCATGAAGGTCATCGCCCGCAGCAGCGTCGGGCGGAGGGCTTCGCCGAGGAGCAGCGGCACGACGAACAGGGCGACGGTGACGCCCACCATGGCGATCGAGTAGCGCTGCTCGACCCGATCGACGAACAGCTGGGCGCGCGCCTTGGTCGCGCTGGCTTCCTCGACGAGAGCAACCATGCGGGCCACGACCGACTCCCGGGCCGGCCGGCCCACTTCGACCACGAGGGACCCGGTGCCGTTGAGGGTCCCGGCGAGCACCTCGTCTGCCGGGCCCTTGGCCACGGGCAGCGCCTCCCCGGTGACCGAGGCCTGGTCCACGTCGCTCCAGCCGGAGACGACCCGTCCGTCGGCGGCGATCCGCTCGCCGGGGCGGACCCTCACCCGATCGCCGACGACCAGGTCGGCGGCGTCGACCACGGTCTCCGCCTCGCCCGGCCCGAGACGGCGGGCCTGGTCGGGGGCCAGGGCGAGCAGGGAGGTGACCGCCTCACGGGTGCGGCGGGTCGAGACCGCCTCCAGGGCACCCGAGGTCGAGAAGATCACGATCAGCAGCGCCCCGTCGAGCACCTGTCCGATCCCGGCGGCGACGAGCGCAGCGACGACCATCAGCAGGTCGACGTCGAGCGACCGCGCCCGGAGCGCCCGGAGACCTGCGATGGCCGGCTCCCAACCGCCCGCTGCATAGCAGCCGGCGAAGCACGCCCCCGCCGCCCATCCGCTGCCCGTCGTCCGGGCTGCGAGCGCAGCCAGGAACAGCCCGGTGGCGAGGGCCCCCCAGCGCACCTCCGGTTGGCCCTGCAACGACCTCCAGCCCCCGGGGCGGGACCTGCAGGAGGGTTCGGGCTCCAC
>JAKARG010000452.1 GCA_021819345.1 Actinomycetes bacterium
GCAAACAGTAGCATCCAGTAGCGGGCCGAACGTGTCACCGCAGGTCAGGAGTCCAAAACCAGCCCCTGAACTGGACTTTTTCAGCGCGCTCGGAGGGATTCGAACCCCCAACCTTCTGATCCGTAGGAAGGTCCCGCCGCCCCGCCCAGTCCCTCTGGTTGCACCCACCAGGCGCGAAAGTCCTGGTCAGCCGCAGTGATACCCTGCGAGGCTGTCTCGCTGGGTCGCTTCTGTCGCAGCCTGTCCTGCGCCGCCCGTTACAAATCGCGTTACAAGTTCGCTGCCAGCCCGGAGTAGGCCGCCGGCCAGGTCGGGACGCACGACCTTCTGATTCTGGCTCAGACGCTCATGCGTCGGAGGCCCACAACAGGACCCCGATCTTGTGTGGCGCCCTATGCAGCGACAGGGCTGTGACCTGAGCGGATGCTCGCTGGCAGTCGGCGGGTACCGACCGATGTCGGGCTGTGTGGCTGCCAACCTCCCCCTTGTCCAGCTCAGCCCGCCAGTGTCCAGATGGACCAGACCCTCGTCGTTGCAAGGACGTCTGACGTCAAGCGCCAACTCACCGCGATCGAGGTCGTCGCCGGCGCGCCGGCACCCCCGTCACCGCTCTCGATCGAGCAGGTCACCGGGAGCAGGCTGTCCATGTGAGCGGGGTCGACCCGCCTCCTTAGCCGGTCAACGGGCACATGGTATGGTGACGGTCAACCGACGCCGGGTATGCTCGTCGTCGTGAGCACCGCAGATGCCGACCAAGGCTACGACGTGGTTGTCGCGGGCGACGGCAGCATCCCCGCCGCGCAGCTGGCAGCACTGGGCGTTCGCCAAGGTTCCCACTTGCGGGTCATCCCTGCCGAGCCGGCAGTTGCTGCACCCGGCTTCCGCTGCTCGCTGAAGGGCTTCCCGGAGCCGAGCTGGGACGACTTCGAGCACGTCAGCGAGGTGGCGAGGAGCGACTTCGAGCTGTCGTGAGGGTCGTCGCCGACTCCCACGCCCTTGTCTGGTACGGCCACGACTCACCCAGGCTCTCCGATCGAGCCCGAGACACGCTCGACCAAGCCATGGCAAGCGGCGGCGGGGTCATCTCGATCGTGACCCTGGTCGAGCTGTGATACGTGACCAAGACCACCGGCGACGTCACCCAGGAAGACCTGGATGCCATCCGCGAACAGGTGTCCTCCTCGTCCACGATGAGCTTCTCCCCCCGTCGATGAAGCTGTCGTCAGGCAGTTCACCATGATCGACCGAGATGTGCTGCGCGATCCGTGGGACCGGTTCATCGTCGCCACGGCACTCACCTTCGAGCTCCCGCTGGTCACCGCCGACCGGCACATCCAGAAGTCAGGACTGGTCGAGGCCATCTGGTAGCCCGAGGATCAGGGTCAGACCCACATGGCCCCTGGCAGGGGCCGCCACGGCGGATGATGTTCGCGCCACAGAGCGCGAATCATCACCTCAGTCCCCATGCCCCTGGCGGTGACGTCGCAAGGACGTGAAAATGGGTTCGGGCAGCCCCGTGACGCCGTCTTTTCTCTGGCCTTCGAGGCCGCACCTCAGTCTGGCGCCGGGGCCCGACCTTGAAGGGTCGCTTACTGTGCTACGAGCACGCGGTTCAGAATTTCGGTTCCCTACCGAGCCCCCGGGGCTGCCCTCCAGACATTGTGCGACAAGGAGGGCACGGTGAGCAAGACCAAGAACATCAACAACGTTGTCGAGATCGACGTCGACGACCACGAAGAGCGCCTCGAGCGCGTGGGCGCGATCGATGTCGCGAAGGCCTCGGGCACGGTCTGCGTTCGACTCCCGCACCGATCGGCCCCGGGTCGACGCGTCACCAAGGTGTGGGAGGTGCCCGCGACGACCAATGCGATCGCGGATCTCGCGGACGAGCTGTTCGACATGGGCATCGAGCGTGTCGTCTTGGAGTCCACCTCGGACTATTGGCGCGCGTTCTTCTATCTCTTGGAGGCACGCGGCCTTGTCGTCTGGCTCGTGAACGCGCGCGACGTGAAGAACGTCCCGGGTCGGCCCAAAACCGACAAACTTGACTCGATCTGGCTTTGCAAGCCGAACGAGCGCGGCATGTTGCGTCCGAGCTTCGTCCCGCCGAGGGAGATCCGCGAACTGCGTGACTACACGAGGTTGCGTACCGATCTCGTCCGAGAGCGCACCCGCTACAAGCAGAGGGTCGAGAAGCTCTTGGAGGACGCGCTGGTGAAGATCTCTTCGGTTGCCTCCGATATCTTCGGGGTCTCGGGGAGGGCGATGCTCGCCGCCCTCATCAAAGGAGAGCGCGACCCCGAGGTCCTGGCCGAGCTCGCCAAGCGCCGGATGCGCAAGAAGATCCCCGAGCTTCGCGAGGCGCTCACCTGTCGTTTCGACGACCACCACGCCGAGCTCTTGGGACTACTGCTTCGCCAAGTCGACGCATTGAACGTCGAGATCGACCTGCTCACCGGCCGCATCGAAGAGCTCATCACAAAGCTACCCGGAGCTGTGCCCCCAGATCCCGAGACCGGCGAGATCGGCGGGCCTGACGCACCGCTCGGGGTGATCGAGCGTCTGGACGAGATCACCGGCATCGGGCGACCCGCCGCCCAGGCGATCATCGCCGAGATCGGCCTCGAGATGGCCCAGTTCCCCACGCCCGGTCACCTCGTCTCGTGGGCAAAGGTCACGCCGCGCACGGTCCAGTCGGGCTCCAAGAGCCGGGGCGCCAAGACCGGCAAGGGCAACCCTTACCTCAAAGGCGTCCTCGGGGAAGCCGCGGCTTCGGTCACCGGGACCGACACCTTCTTGGGCGCCCGCTACCGACGGCTCGTGAAGCGCACCGGAAAGCTGAAGGCGCTCGTCGCGATCGAGCGCTCGATCCCCGTCATCGTCTGGCACCTGCTCACCGATCCGAACGCCCGCTACGTCGATCTCGGCGCAGACTTCTACGAGCGGCGGATCGACACCAGCCGCAAGACCCGCGATCTCATTCGCCAACTCGAGGCTCTCGGCCACCAGGTCACGCTCAACCCTGCGGCCTGAGCCGCGCTACCGAACGATCGGGACTGCGTCCCGATCGGGACTCCGCCCCGCACCCCGGTCCCGCGCGCCCTACATCAGTGCACTACTCACGCAAGTATTTTCGGTTCAGCAACCCAGAGCCCTTCTCGGGCTCGCCGGGGCGAGCGAAGATAGGGCGAAGTCAATCGAGCGACGCGGTGGACAACACCAGTAGCGCTGCCGTTGACCGGGCGGCACAATGATTGGGCTCGTTCCGGTTCGACGCCGATGCCTCTGTAGTGCC
>JAKARG010000453.1 GCA_021819345.1 Actinomycetes bacterium
TCCGGGCTCGTGGAGGCCTTCGGCTTCGCTGCGGCCGCCTGTGTGGTGGCGGCGGCGGCCAGCTGGTCGCGGGGGAAGCGCTACGTCGACGAGGGCGGGCCCGGCACGCCCGCCCCGGCGGCCGAGGGCCGGCTCCCCGAGACCAGCTCCCGGTAGATCGCGGCCGTCTCGGAGGCGACTGCCGCCCAGGTGAAGCGCTCCAGCACCCTCGAGCGCCCGGCGGCTCCCATGGCTTTTGCGAGCCCGGGGTCGGCGAGCAGGCCGTTGATCGCCTCGGCGAGGTCCCGGGCGAAGCGCTCCGGGTCGGCGGGTGACCCGCCGGGCTCTCCGCGGGCCTCGAAGGCCACCAGGCGGCCGGTCACCCCGTCGAGGACGATCTCGGGGATCCCGCCGGTGGCGCTCGCCACCACCGGGGCCTCGCAGGCCATCGCCTCCAGGTTGATCAGACCGAACGGCTCGTAGGTGGAGGGGCACACGAAGACCGCCGCGTGGCTGAGCAGCTGGACCACCTCGGGATGGGGGAGCATCCCCTCCACCCAGTGGACCCCGTCGCGCTCCGCGCGCAACGCCTCGACCGCGGAGGCGACCTCGGCGGCGAGGGCGGGGGTGTCCGCCGCCCCGGCGCAGGCCACGAGCCCGACGTCCGGGTCGAGGTGGCGGGCGGCGGCGAGGAGGTGGGTGATCCCCTTCTGGCGGGTCACCCGGCCGATCCACATGACATAGGGCCGGTCGGGGTCGATACCGAGCCGGGCGAGGGCGTCGGTGCCGGGCTCGGGGGCCCAGCGCTGCGGGTCGATCCCGTTGTGGACCACCCTCACCCGGGCGGGGTCGACCGCCGGGTAGCACTGCAGGACGTCCGAGCGCATCCCCGCGGAGACCGCGATCACCGCGTCGGCGTCCGCCAGCGCGCTCTCCTCCGCCCAGGAGGAGAGCGCATAGCCGCCCCGGAGCTGCTCGAGCTTCCAGGGCCGGAGCGGCTCCAGGCTGTGGCAGGTGACGACGTGCGGCACCTCCCACAGACGCTTGGCGAGCAACCCGGCGAGGTTGGCGTACCAGGTGTGGCTGTGCACCAGGTCGCTGCCCTCGGCGGCGGCGGCGAGCGCCAGGTCCACCGACAGCGCCCGCAGCGCCGTCCCCTCCGGGCTCTCGGGCAGCGCCGACCAGGGCTCGACGGCGGCGGTAACGAGCGGGTCGGATCGCGGCGCGCCGAAGCAGGCCACCGACACCTCGACCTCGGCTCGCAGCGCCCGGGCGAGCTCGGCGACGTGCACGCCGGCCCCGCCGTAGACCTCCGGGGGGTACTCCCTCGTCAATAGCGTCACCCGGGGAAGGCGGGGACTTTCCCCCCTTGGTCGGCTCACCCTCCGGTGACCTTCTCCCCCTTGCCGACCACGACCACTCCCTGCTCGGAGACGGTGAAGCGCGACCGGTCGCCGTCGGGGTCGACACCGAGCGTTGCCCCCGGGGCGACCTCGACGTTCTTGTCGACGATCGCCCGGCGGACCACTGCGCCGGCGTGCAGGGTCACCCCGTCCATCAGCACCGAGTCCTCGACCAGGGCGCCCGACTCGACCCGGACCCCCGGGGAGAGCACCGAGCGGCGCACCGTCCCACCCGCAACGATCACCCCGTTGCTCACCAGCGAGTCGAACGCCTGGCCGCGACGGTTGTCGTCCTCGAAGACGAACTTCGCCGGCGGGAGCATCGAGCCGGCGGTGAAGATCGGCCAGTCGGTGTTGTAGAGGTTGAACACCGGGTGCACCGAGACCAGGTCCATGCTCGCCTCGTAGTAGCTGTCGAGGGTCCCGACGTCACGCCAGTAGCCCCGGTCGCGCTCGGTCACCCCGGGCACCTCGTTGGTCGAGAAGTCGTAGAAGTGGGCCTCGCCGGCGCCGACCATCGCCGGGACCAGGTCACCCCCCATGTCGTGGCGCGACCCCTCGGTGGCTGCGTCGAGGTGCAGCGCCTCGACGAGGGTCTCGGTCCTGAAGATGTAGTTGCCCATCGAGGCGAGGACCTCATCGGGCGAGCCGGGCAGCCCGGGAGGCTCCGCGGGCTTCTCCTCGAACGCCTCGATCCGGGTGCCCTCGCCAGCGTGGATCACCCCGAAGTGGCGGGAGTCGCGCCGGGGAACCCGGATGCCGGCGACGGTCACCCCCGCCCCGGTGGCGACGTGCTGGTCGAGCATCTGGCGGGGGTCCATCCGGTAGATGTGGTCCGCCCCGAACACGCAGACGTGCTCTGGGCGCTCGTCGCCGACGATGTTCAGGTTCTGGAACACCGCGTCCGCCGAGCCGGAGAACCACTGCCGGCCGCGGCGCATCTGCGCCGGCACCGGGGTCACGTAGTTGCCGAGCAGGGTCGACATCCTCCAGGTGCGGGTGACGTGCAGGTCCAGGCTGTGGCTCTTGTACTGGGTGAGGACGACGATCTTGAGCAGGCCGCCGTTCGCGAGGTTCGACAGGGCGAAGTCGATCAGGCGGTACTGGCCGGCGAAGGGCACCGCCGGCTTGGCGCGATCGAGGGTGAGGGGCATGAGCCGCTTTCCCTCCCCGCCGGCGAGGACGATGGCGAGCACCCTCGGCATGCGCCCGATGCTACGCCTGCGACGTGGCGCCGGGGGGGATCTCGGCTGGTCGGAGCGAGATGGCCCGGGGAAGCTTTCCTACGCGGAGCTAGATGCCGTCGGAACCCTGCCTACGCGGAGCGAAGTGCCGTGGGGGCCGGGGCGAAGCGGCGGGCCAGTGCCCGGTACAGCCCGGGCAGCCCACCGTGGAGCCGTGCGGGCAGGGCGAGCCAACCTGGGTAGACGAGGTCGTCACGACCCCGCTCCAGGGCCCCGACGAGGGCCGCCGCGAGGCGCTCGGGCGGCACCGGGCGCGGGCGGGAGCGCCCGTAGTCCCGGTTGCGACGGTCGAAGAAGCGGGTGGCGACCACCCCGGGGGTCACGAGGGTCACACCGACGCCGGCGGGGCGCAGCTCGGCGCGCAGGGCGTCGGCGAAGCCGGCAAGGCCGGCCTTGGTGGCCGAGTACCACGCCTCCCCGGGCACTCCCACGACCCCGGCGATCGATCCGACGAGCACCACCCGGCCCCCCGAGCGGCGCAGGTGGGGGAGGGAGGCGTGCACCAGGTGGGCGCAGCTGCGCAGGTTGAGGTCCAGCATCCGGTCGATCTCGACTGCGCTCATGTCCTCGAACGACCCGTACCATCCGGCGCCGGCGTTGCTCACGAGCAGGTCGAGGCCCCCGAGAGCGCCGACCGTCGCCTCGACGGTCCGCCGGGAGGTGCCGG
>JAKARG010000454.1 GCA_021819345.1 Actinomycetes bacterium
CGTCAAGTGTCTCCACGCCCATCTCGCCTGGTACCTCGCCGGCGGCGACGACCCGGTCGGGCGCTGGACCGCGTTTGCCCTCTCGGAGCGGGAGGTCGAGCCCACGCCGGTCGAGCTCACGCCGGTCGAGCTCACGCCGGTCGGGCTCACGCCGGTCGGGCTCGGCACCGGGCGCGGATGACTTCGCCGCCCGCGGTGGCCGCCGTCGACTGCGGCACCAACTCGACCCGGCTGCTCGTCTCCGACGGCGACGGCAGGCAGCTCGAGCGGATCATGACGATCACCCGCCTCGGCCAGGGCGTGGACCGGAGCCGGGCCCTCGCCCCCGACGCGATCGCCCGGACGGTCGAGACCCTGCGCCGCTACCGCGAGGTGATGGACCGCTACGGGGTGGGGGTGGTGCGGATGACCGCGACCTCGGCGGCCCGTGACGCGATCAATCGGGACGTGTTCTTCTCCGCGGCGGCCGAAGCCGTCGGTGCTGACCCCGAGCTGCTCGGTGGCGACGAGGAGGCGGCGCTCTCCTTCGTCGGCGCCACCGCCGAGCTCGACCCTGGCGACGGTCCGTGGCTCGTGGCCGACATCGGGGGCGGCTCGACCGAGCTCGCCGTCGGCCCGGTAGGCCACGAGGGCCCTGCGCGGCTCCGACCCGAGGCTTCGGCCTCGCTCGACGTCGGCTGCGTCCGGGTCACCGAGCGGTTCTTGCTCCACGACCCCCCGCTCGAGAGCGAGCTCGCCGAGGCCTCCGGCTACGTCGCTGCGGCCCTCGCCGCGGCCACCGCCGCTTCACCCGCTCTGGCCGGCGCAGCCCGCCTGGTCGGACTGGCCGGCACCGTCTCGGCGGCCGCCCACCTGGACCTGCGCCTGCCCCACTACGACCGCCATGCCGTCCACCACCATCGCCTCGGCGCAGAGAAGGTGGCGGAGCTGGTGTCGGAGCTGGCGTCGGTCCCCGTCGAGCAGCGAAGGCTGCGCCCCGGGATGGAGCCCGAGCGTGCCGACGTCATCGTCGGCGGCCTGGTCGTCCTCGACACCCTCCTGTCGCGCCTCGGGGTGCACGAGTGCCTGGTCTCGGAGTCCGACATCCTCGACGGGCTCGTGATGTCGCTGCTCGCGGCGCCTGCGCCTGCTGCGCGCCAGGAGGTGCCCGGGGTCCCGGCGGGGGAGCGGTGAGGCGCCGGGGCGCCTGGCGCGGCGGGATCGTTCCTCCGGCCCGCTGGGTACGATCACCTCTCGTGGTCTTTCCCCCTTGCCCGATCCCGGGCAACCGATGAGCTGGGGCGCCCATCGGTCCAACCCGCTGGAGCTGTCGGGACGGAGGGTCTCCCTTCGCCCGCTCTCCGTGGGGGACTTCGACGCCTGGCGGGAGGTGCGCCGGCGCAGTCGGGACTGGCTCGTCAAGTGGGAGCCCCGCCCCGTGCCCGGCCAACCGGACGCCACCTCCGACCGGAGGGTGTTCGCGGCGCGCTGCGGGGCGCGCGAGCGCGAGCGCCAGCTCGGGACCGGCTACGGCTTCGGCGTCTTCGTGGAGGGGCGCTTCGCCGGCGAGATCAACCTCTCTTCGGTCCAGCGCGGTCCCTACCAGAACGCCTACGTCGGCTACTGGATCGACGAGGCGATGGCGGGCCACGGCTACACCCCCGAGGCCTTCGTGGTGCTGGCGCGCTTCGCATTCGAGGACCTCGCCCTCCACCGACTCCAGGCGTCGATCATCCCCCGCAACGCGCCGAGCCGGCGGGTGGCCGAGAAGCTCGGCCTGCGCAACGAGGGCACGGCGGTCCGCTACCTGGAGATCAACGGGGTCTGGGAGGACCACGTGCGCTACGCGATCACCTCCGAGGAGTGGGAGCAGCGAGCCGGCGCCTACCGTCGGGACTGGCTCCTGCCCTGAAGGGGTCCCGGGGGAGTGGCCCTGCCCGTTCCCGCGGGTGGTAGCGGTAGCAGGCCCTCCCGACCAGCCCGGCGAGTGGGACCGGCCCGAAGTGGCGACTGTCGGTGCTCTGCTCCTGGTTGTCCCCGACGACGGTGACCCTCGAAGCGTCGATCGCGCCGACCCGCTTGACGAGCAGCCGTCCGGGCTGGCGCGGGTCGGTCAGCGCGACCAGGTCGCCGACGCCCACGGACCTCGGGCGTACGAGCAGCAGGCGGTCTCCCGGCAGCAGGGTCGGGGCCATCGAGTCGCCGGTGACCTCGACCCGAGCGGGCCTCCACCACCACCAGGCGCCGAGCGCCATGCCGCCGAGCGCCATGCCGCCGAGCGCGCCGAGCACGATGCTGCCGAGCGCGCCGGCGCCGAGCGCCATGCCGCCGAGCGCGCCCGCGCCGAGCACCCCGGCCCCCCCGCTCCGTCGGGGCGGGCTCCGGGTAGGGTTCGTCGGACAGTGCATCACGACCAAGGAGTGTCACCATGACCGTCCTGTCCCGTCTAATCGGGCTCGCCGACCACTTCGGGGCGCCGAGCGTGGCCCATGCCCACTGCGACCTCCCCTGCGGTGTCTACGACCCCGCCCAGGCGCGCATCGAGGCCGACTCCGTGAAGGCCATCATGGAGAAGTTCAACGCCTCCGACGACTCCACCTTCAAGACCAGGGCGGTGACCATCAAGGAGGAGCGGGCCGAGCTGGTCAAGCACCACCTGTGGGTGCTCTGGACCGACTACTTCAAGCCGGCGCACCTGGAGACCTACCCGGAGCTGCACGAGCTGTTCTGGAAGGCGACCAAGGCTGCGGGTGAGTCCAAGAAGACCAACGACGTCGCAGTCGCCGACGACCTCCTCGCCCAGATCGCCGAGATCGACCGGATCTTCTGGGAGACCAAGAAGTAGGGCTACCGCCCTTCCCCGGGGCATCGGCCCGCCCGCCTCGCTCCCCCCGCCCTTCCCGCCCCGCCGGCCGGCGGCTCACCGGCCGGCGGCTCACCGGCCGGCGGCCCCGATGCCCAGGCGGCCCGGTCCTCGACCGGGCCGCAGGGCGTCGTCAAGCCGGGGGTCGGGCCTCCCTGGTCCCGCCCGACGCTGCCTGCACCGGGGCGATCCGCTCCAGGGCCAGCTCGGCGGCCACCAGCGCAGCGGCGAGGACGCTGAGGGCGGGCCCGAGGACCCCGGGTCCCGAGGCGGCGACCGCCGCACCGACCAGGGCCGCCAGCCCGGCCCCCCCGGCGCCGCCGCTTCTGCCGATGCCCAGCACCTGGGGGATGGCCGGAACGGGCACGAGCGGGTGCGCCGCGCGGTCACAATGCCGGAAGATCGGGCGCAGGCCCGCCGGAGAGACGATGCAATCGGTGAA
>JAKARG010000455.1 GCA_021819345.1 Actinomycetes bacterium
ACTGCGTAGCCGTGGCTGCCGCCTGGGCCATCGCCCCCCAGCCCCCCGACCTCCATGCCCCGAGACCCGGGCTGCGCTCGGTCGTGGAGGGTTTCTCCTACGTCCGCTCCCGCCAGGAGATCCTCGGTGCCTACGTGATCGACGTCGACGCGATGGTCTTCGGCATGCCCCGGGCGCTGTTCCCGGCGCTTGCGCTGAGCGTGTTCAAAGGGGGAGCGACCACCCTCGGGCTCTTGTACTCCTCGGTCGGCGCCGGTGCCCTGGTCGGGGCGTTGACCACCGGGTGGGTCGGCCGGGTCCGGCGCCAGGGCCTGGCGGTGATCGTCGCGGTGCTCGTGTGGGGGGCGGCGATCACCACCTTCGGGCTGGTCCCCTACCTCCCGCTCGCCCTGGTCCTGCTCGCGGTCGCCGGTTGGGCCGACGTGATCTCCGCGGTGTTCCGCAACACGATTATCCAGCTCTGCGTCCCCGACCGTCTCCGGGGCCGGCTCCAGGGCTTCCAGATCGGGGTCGTGCAGGGCGGACCGCGCCTCGGCGACCTCGAGGCCGGAGGGGTGGCATCGGTGTTCGGGATCGAGGCGTCGATCGTCTCCGGCGGGGCGCTGTGCATGCTCGGCGCGCTGGTCCTCGCCCGGGCGCTCCCGCGCTTCCGCAAGGTCGCGCTCGACCCAGCGGCGGCGAACGGGTCGTGAGCGGACCCGGTCCAGCCGGGGTCCTGCAGCCGGCCGACCACCTGCAGCCAGCCGACCACCTGCAGTCGGCCGACACCGAAGCGCGCCGAGCCACGTCCTAGAGCCAGCCGACCCGGGCCGAGGTCACGGCATCCTCCGGCGGGCGGGCCAGCTCCCCCGAGCGAACCCGCTCGAGCAGTCGGCCGGCCGCCTCCAGGATCTCGGGGACGCTGCGGCGCAGGGCGTCGGCGTCGGTTGCGGGCACTTCGAGAGGGTCGATCCCGGCCCGGTCGAGGACCGCCGGAAGGTCGCCGAGCTGGGAGCCGACGAAGCCGAGCGGGTCGGCGGTCATCTCCTCCTCGAACTGCCGCTCTCCCGGCTCCCAGCCGGCGAAGCGGGGATGGTGGTGGGTGCGATCGAAGCTCCCGGGGGATCCGACGCTCTCGAGCAGGTCGGCGCGCCACACCGGCCGGTCGACCACGATCGGCTGTGCCGAGTAGATCGACCCGGGTAGGTCCTTGCGGAGCAGGAGCCTGACCTCGATCCGGACGCCACGCTCCGGGCTCTCCTGGCCCGGAAGCGGGTCGGGGTCGACGAAGTACAGGTCGCCTACGACCACCCCGACCGTCTCGAAGCCGAACGCGTAGAGCACCCCGCACCTCTCCTGGCTCGAACCGGCACCACCGTAGGTGCCGGCAAAGGGCGATGTCGACGGCCACCTCGTCGGGGACGACCCTCGACGCCGGCGAATGGGACTGCTACGGTCTGCGCAACCGCCGTCACCCCAGGTATGACCCGCAGGTCCCGGGGAGTGAGGAGTAGCGAACCGATGATGACCCGCGCCCAGTTACCGGTCCAGGACTGCGCCGATCGAATCGCGCCGGTCCGGCTCCGCCGGCAGCGGCGCGCCGGCCTCGGCTTCGTGGCCGCCGTCGCTGCGCTGGTCCTCGCCGCAGCACTGAGTGGCTCCGTGGTCCCGGTGGTGCTCGCGGTGGTGGTGGCCCTGCTCGGCTCTGCCTACGCGGCGCTCGTGCTGCGGTTGCGTCGGGTCGTGACGGAGCGGGAGATGGCGCTCGCCTTCGTCCGCGGCTCGGACTTCGACTGGGGGGGCCTCGAGGCCGAGCTGCGAGCCGAGCGGGCAGGGGGGTTGCCGGAGACCGAGCAGGTCGCGGGGGTGGAGATCGCCGGGGGGGACCTCGTCCGCTTCGTCGGGGCCTACCTGCTCGGCTGGGTGCTCACCCCGCTCGTGGTCGCCCTTCGGTCCGCCGGCGGCGGGGTCGACCTCAGGGCCCACCCGGTGCTCGGCCGGCTCGTCGCGGCCCAGGAGTCGGGCCGGTCCCGCTCCCTGCGGCTGCTCGCCGCCGGGGTGGTCGCGACCGCCGGCGTGGGTGCGGTCGGCTCGCTCGCCACTGCGGGCGTCGCCTGGGCGAGCCCGGCGCCGGCGGCCTCCGCCACCGTCGCCTACACGGTGCGGACCGGCGAGACGCTCGACTCGATCGCCGAGCGCTTCGGCACGACTGCCCAGGCGCTGGCGTCGGCCAACGGCATCGGGGACCCCAACCTGGTCCTCGCCGGCTCGGTCCTCCACGTGCCGGGAGCTGCGGCGGCCTCCGCCACCTCGGGCCCTGCCTCGCCAGCTGCCGTCCCGACGCAGTACCGGGTGAGTCCGGGTGAGACCCTCGCCGGCATTGCGGCCCGCTTCGGTACCACCGTCGCCGAGCTGTCGGCCCGCAACGGGATAGCCGACCCGAACCAGATCTACGCGGGCGAGCTCCTCCGCCTGAAGGGCGGCCCCTCCGAAGCGTCCACGCCGGAGGTCGCGAAGGCTTCCGCTCCACCGGCCACCGCCGTCGCCACGGAGCACCCGGAGCTGGCTCGGGCCACGAGGGCCACAGCCGAGGAGGCCGCCACCGGCCGGATCGCCAAGAGCGCGCCGACGCCGCCGACGTCGACCAGCTCGTCGTCCGCCGGTTCCGAGTCGAGCGCCGGCGCGCAGCCAGCTCCGGTCGCCGGGGAGTCCGCGGCCGCTGCCATCGCGGTCAAGGTGGCCCTCGAGCAGGTCGGCGTGCCCTACGTATGGGGTGGCGCCTCCCCGTCGGAGGGCTTCGACTGCTCCGGTCTGGTCATGTACGCCTACGCAGCAGCCGGGGTCCACCTCGCCCATTACTCGGTGAGCCAGTACGAGGAGACCACCCGGGTCACGGCGTCGCAGCTCCTGCCCGGCGACCTCGTCTTCTACGACAACTACAGCGGCCCCCAGCCCGGGCACGTGGCGATGTACATCGGCAACGGGATGGTCGTCGCGGCCAACGAGACCGGCACCAACGTCCAGACACAGTCGATCAACTACGACGGGACGATCATCGGCTACGGGCAGGTCGGCTGACCCGGCGCCACCGAGCCCGGGGTAGCTTGCCGGGATGGTCGGATCGCTCCTCGGGAACCGTGTACCTCGCGTCGAAGACCCGGAGCTGCTCACCGGTGCTGCGAGCTTCGTCTCGGACCTAGCGGCCCCTGGGTGCCTCCACCTGGTCTTCGTGCGCTCCAGCGTGGCGCATGCCCGGATCGTCTCGGTGGAGGCCGAGGAGGCCAGGTCGA
>JAKARG010000456.1 GCA_021819345.1 Actinomycetes bacterium
TCTCTACTGCCACCTCTCGGCGGACCCCGTCGGGCGCCTCGTGCTCGTGGCCTGCGAGCGCTCCACCTCCGAGCGGGTCGCCTGGTCGGACCGGATCTGCACCGCCCTGCAGCTCGCCGAGCACTGGCAGGACCTGGCCGAGGACGCGAGGGCCGGACGGGTGTACCTGCCGGTCGAGGACCTGGAGCGCTTCGGTGTCGAACGGGCCGAGATCGAGCGGACCGCCGGGCCAGGCGGGCAAGCGAGCAGCAGGCTGCGGGGACTGGTCGCCTTCGAGGTCTTCAGAGCGAGATCACTGCTCCGCGAGGGTGAGGCGCTGGTCAGGTCGCTCGACGGCTGGGCGCGCCTGGCGGTCGCCGGCTTCGTTGCCGGCGGCCACGGCGCCCTCGACGCGATCGCCGACGCAGGCTACGACCCCTTCCCCGGCCCTCCCCGGCCAGCACGCCGTAGGGTCGTCGCCCATGCGGTCAGGCTGCTGGCGGCATCCCGGGCCGGACAGGCCGCTACCGGCGTCAGGGTGCAAGCCGGCCCCGCTACCCCCGGCGGACCTAACCCCGGCCCCGCTGACCCCTGCCGACCTGCCCCTGGCCGACCTGACCCCGGCCCCTGGCCCGGCGGAGGCCCGGGATGAACCTCGACGAGGCATACGACCGCTGCGAGGAGATCACGAGGAGCGAGGCCCGCAACTTCTCCTACGGCATCCGGCTGCTGCCTGCTCCCAAGCGCCGGGCGATGTCGGCGCTGTACGCGATCGCCCGCAGGATCGACGACATCGGCGACGGCGACGACCCGGTCGAGATCAAGCGCAAGGGCCTCGAGGCCATCCGCGCCGACCTGCGCGCCGTGGCAGCCGATCCGAGCGCTGGCGCCGGCGACCCGGTGCTCACCGCCCTGGCCGACGCTTCCCGCCGCTACCCGATCCCGATGCCGGCCCTTCAGGAGCTGGTCGACGGCTGTGCGATGGACTTGGAGGGCACCCGCTACGAGACCTTCGAGGCCCTGGTCGGCTACTGCCGTCTGGTCGCCGGAAGCGTCGGGCGCCTGTCGCTCGGCATCTACGGCTCCTCGGAGCCCGAGCGCGCCGAGCCGCTGGCCGACGCCCTCGGGGTCGCCCTGCAGCTCACCAACATCCTGCGCGACGTGCTCGAGGACCGCGACGTGATGGGCCGCGTCTACCTGCCGGTGGAGGACTTCGAGCGCTTCGGCTGCGACCCGGCGATGACCGGCCCACCCGAGGCCCTCGTCGCCCTCGTCTGCTTCGAGGCGGCTCGGGCCGCCGAGTGGTACGAGCACGGCCTCGAGCTGCTCCCGCTGCTCGACCGACGGAGCCGGGCATGCACCGCGGCGATGGCCGGGATCTACCGGCGGCTCCTCGATCGCATCCTCGCCGACCCCGCCGCCGTGCTCGCCGAGCGGGTGTCGCTGCCCGGCCGGGAGAAGGCGTTGGTCGCCCTCGGAGCCCTCCTGCGGGGGACTGCGTGAGCGGGCCCCACGTCGACGCGGTAGTGGTCGGGGGAGGCCTGGCGGGGATCACCGCGGCGCTCGACCTCGCAGCGAGCGGAGCCTCGGTGGCGCTGGTCGAGCGGCGCCGGCGCCTCGGCGGCCTCACCTGGTCCTTCGCCCACCACGGTCTCCAGCTGGACAACGGACAGCACGTGTTCCTCCGCTGCTGCGATGCCTATCGGGGCTTCCTCTCCCGCATCGGATCGGCCGGGGACGTGGAGCTGCAACCCCGTCTGGAGATCACCGCTGTCCGTCCCGGCCCCGGAGCCGGCACGCCGCCGACGTCGGGCACGCTCGGGCGGAACGACCTACCGGCACCACTGCACCTCGGCCGCTCGCTGCTGCGCTACCCGCTCATGTCCCGCTCCGAGCGGCTCCGCGTCGGTCGGGCGGTGCTCGGCCTGCGTCGGCTGGACCTCGACGATCCGGCGCTCGACGAGGAGACCTTCGGCTCCTGGCTCGACCGCCACGGCCAGGGACCCGGCGCGCTCGGCGCGCTCTGGGACCTGATCACCGTCGCGACCGTCAACCTGCCTGCGCGAGAGGCCTCGGCAGCGATCGCCGCGATGGTGTTCCGGACCGGGCTGCTCGAGGACCACGCAGCGGCCGACCTCGGCTGGTCCCGACTGCCGCTCGGCATCCTCCACGGGGAGAGGGCGGCAGCGACCCTCGAGCGCGCCGGCGTGTCGCTGCGCATGGAGGAGACCGTCGTCTCGGTCGGCCCTGCCGACGAGGGTTGCCCCGGCCCCCTCGGGGTGACCACCACGAGTGGTCCGCTCGGCGCCGACATGGTCGTGGTCGCCGTCCCCCACACCGTGGCCGGGTCGCTGCTGCCGGCGGGCTCGTTCCCCGGCCAGGAGCTCCTGGAGAAGCTCGGGACCTCGGCGATAGTGAACCTCCACGTGGTCTTCGACCGCCAGGTCACCGACCTGCCCCTGCTCGCCGGAGTGGGCAGCCCGGTCCAGTGGGTCTTCGACCGGAGCGCGTCGGCGGGGCTCGACGGCAACGGCCAGTACCTCGCCCTCTCGCTCTCCGCCGCCGACCACCTGGTCGGCCGTCACCCCGACCTGATCGCTGCGGAGCTGCTCCCCGAGCTCGAGCGCCTGCTCCCCGAGGCTCGCGGAGCCCGGGTCCTGGAGACGCTCGTGACCAAGGAGCGGGCCGCCACCTTCCGGGCGGCGCCGGGGTCGAGCTGCCTGCGGCCAGGTCCGTCGACCTCCACCCCCGGCCTGTCGGTCGCCGGGGCGTGGACCGCGACGGGGTGGCCGGCAACCATGGAGGGCGCGGTGCGCAGCGGACACGCCGCAGCAGCCGCCGCGCTCGACTCGAGCGGACGTCGCTCACCCACCCGGCGGCCCACCACGAAACGGCCCACCGGCAAACCGCCCACCGGCCAACGACCCCCTGCTCGGCAGTCCCCCGCCCGGCAGCCCACCACCGAGGAGGTGGCATGACCCCGACCAGCGGCGTGCCGGAGGTGCTCGCCAGCTCCAGGACCCGGATCGCGCCGGCGATGAGGCGCGCCGTCGAGCGCCTCTCCCCCGACATCCACCGCCTGGCGAGCTACCACCTGGGCTGGACCGACCGCTCCGGCTCTCCGGTCGGCGCGCCGACGGGCAAGGGCATCCGACCGACCTTGGCGTTGCTGTCCGCCGAGGCGGTGTGGGCCGATGCGGAGGTCGGGGTGCCGGGAGGGGTCGCCGTCGAGCTGGTCCACAACTTCTCGCTCATCCACGACGACATCATCGACGGCAGATCG
>JAKARG010000457.1 GCA_021819345.1 Actinomycetes bacterium
CGCTCGCCGGCCGCCGAAGGCGTCTGCAGAGCGGCGCCGGCGGGCTCGGCGTGTAGAGTCCCGACCTGCGGGCGGTTAGCTCAGTCGGTTAGAGCGCAGCCTTCACACGGCTGAGGTCGGAGGTTCGAGTCCTCTACCGCCCACCGGAAAACCGCAGTTCAGAGGGGGTGCGGGGGCGTCCAGACGGGTGGCGGAGCGGGGCGGCGTGCCCCCCATGTGCCCCATCACCTCGCCGGCCGGGGCACGCGTGCCCACGTCGTGCTCCGACCGGGGTGGGCTGCGAGACACCTCCTCGGAGCGGCGGAGCGGAAGCCGGACGAGGGGCTCACCCTGCCCCCTCCCCGCCACCGGCCGGCGCAGTCGTAGCGGGAGGCACCCAAGCGCCGCCCACCACCCCCACGCTGCCCCGAGGGGCCCGCAGCCGCCCCATCCCGCCGGTCGGCCACCGCCTGCCCCCCAGCCCCTGCCGGGGTCACACAGGCGGCCCCGGCGCCGGTCGCTGCCTGCGCTCCAGCACGCCCAGCATTGGACGACCACGGCCGGGTCGCCGGTCGAGCCCGGACGGCGTTGGCCTTCCCCGCCTCGTCCCGTCCACCTCCCCAACCGGCGCCGCTGGGGGGCGGCAGCGGCTGCGCGCCTCCCCACCTCCGAGGGCTTCGCATCGTCCGAGGAACAGTCCTGCGAGCGACATTCGGGAGATGACGGCCACGGAGCACGGTGGCATCCGAGCGAGGACCGAGCCGAACGCCGACTCGGCGCTGGCTGGTCGCCGCGGAGAGTTCCCCGGGATGGAACGTTCGGCGCGGGTTGCCGTCAGTCAGCTTCCCCGGCCGGTACCACCCACTGGGTGCGCTGGCCGGTGACCCCGGCGATCAGGTCGAAATCGCTGTCGTAGTGGAGCACTGTCAGGTTGAGGGCTTCGCCGGCGGCTGTGATGAGCAGGTCGGGGATCTTGTGGCCTCGCTGGCTTCGATCTGCCAGGAGGCGCTGGACCTGCAAGGAGCGATGGAGGTGTGCGGCGGTGATCTCGACGGGGGCGAAGACATCGAGGGACTCCATGAGCTGATCCCACTCGGCGGCGTTGCGCGCTGAGTAGCCGATCTCGAGGTCGCAGATGGTTGGGCGGGCGACCTCGCCTTGCGCAGCGAGGGGTTCGACAGCCGTGCGCACGAGCGGCTGGCTCATTCGCTCGAGGACGCTCGTGTCGATGAGGTGGGTCAGCGCCACGCTTCGGAGCGGTCGACCAGGTCGGCGTTCCCCGGCACGTCGAGGGCGGCGGCGACCTCGGCGTCGCGGTCTTCGCTCGCGCAGCGCAGTGCGGCGTTCACGGTGTCCTTGATGGTCGTGGTGCCGAGTCGGGCTTGGGCGACGCTCAGCGCGTCCTCGTCCAGGTCGACCAGGTGCTTGCTCATGCGAACAGTATGTAGTGGCGGTCGGCCACTCCATCTTGGTGATCGCCTGGCATCTGCTCTCCACCGGCGAGACCTACACCGACTTGGGCGGCGACTACTTCGACAAGCGCTCCACCAGCACCGCACACCAACGCCGTCTCGTCGCCCAACTCGAAGCCATGGGACACAAAGTCACCCTCGAAGCAGCCGTCGCCTGACAACCGACAAAATCGTTGTCGAGGCTCCGCCCCGAGGGGGGCTACCGCCCCCACACTCCTGCGCGCCCACGTCCCGCGCCAACCAAGAGATTCGCACCTCAGCCGCTCTTCGGGATCATCGGGCTCGATTACCAGCTGCCCTACTGTAGCGGCGCCGTCCCCGGCGCATTGCGTCGGTTCGCTTGACGAATTCTCCCGACGTGACTACCGGCGTTCCCCGCCAAGGGGACATCGACAGCAGGTCGTGGTCGTCGCGCACGATCAGCAACGAACCGCTGGCCGCAGCGCACTCGAGGATCCGATTGTCCTCGTGGTCAGCGCAGTCGCTGACTGTGATCTGGGGGTCGATGACATCTCCACCCGAGGCAGATGCGATCTCAACAAGCACGCCGACGTAGTCCTCCGCCGACTGCTCTTCCCAGCCGTAGCCACCAGGTGGAGCTCCTGCCAGGACTCGAACGACGTTGGTCAGGATGTGCTCGCTGAGAAACAACCCGAGCTCCCGGGCGTCGTTGACGATGCCGACGACGTTGGCGGCCGGGTTCCCCCGCACCGGCGGAGGCGACGGCCACGACCGGAAGTCGTCGTTGCCCCCAACGACCGCGCCGACCAGGACGTTGACGTCGACGGTGACAGGCTGGGTCACCGCCTCCTCAAGGCACGGCGCACGACCATTCTCGTATGAGTCCCGCGCCGGGGTATGAGTCCGCCCACGTGGTGGGGTTTGGGAACCCCTGTCTGTCAGCTCCCTCATGGGTGACGCGGCGAGGATCTCTGCGTGCGCCCGCAGCAGGTGGACGGCCAGGGGGCTCGGGTCCGAGCGCGCCGGACCACTTCCCCACCGATCCCGACGGTGAGCGGGGATCTCGGGTCCGCGGCGCTGGAAGTACGATCCTCCTCGTGGCCGAGACCCCCAGTTCGGCGCTGCAGCGCCTCGCCGCCGCCACCGGCGGTGTCGTCACCCCGGCCAACGTCCTCGACGCAGTAGCCCTCGTGGGTGCGTGGTGGGCCGGCCCCAGGCTCGGAAGCTGGAAGGGGTACGCAGTCGGCGCCCCCTCGTACTTTGCCGACCTGGCCGACGGCATCATCGCCCGCCGCACCGGTACCGTCACGCAGGTCGGTGAGATCATGGACCACGTCGGTGACAAGCCGAAGATCTTCTGGGGCGCATGGCACATCTGGCGCCTGCGCCTCGCCGACCGGCCCCTGATCGCCACCGTCGTCGCCTACAACGTGGCCAACGCCGTGGTCACCGGCTACGACCTGCTCCGCAACGCCGAGCCCGGGGTCTTCCCGGACCGGCGGGCGAAGTGGGCGATGATGACCAGCGCCACCGGCATGGGTGTCCAAGTGGCCGCCACGAACGCAGAGCGGACGCACCCCCGACTGGCCCGTGCGCTGCGCGTGTGCGGGGCGATCAGCAGCTACGGCGGGGTCGCCGCTTTCGGCATACCGACCACCGTCGGGTACTGGCGGGCCGCCCGCAGCGGAGCAGGCAGGCGCCGGGACTGAGCAGCGGTCCCGGCGCAGCAACGACAACCGGAGCTCGCGCCGGAGCTGGGATGGACCGAGGAGCGGGCCGGCCGGCGGCATGGTCCCTGGCCACGGTGCCGGCCGGCGCCGGGCTGGGAGCGGTGCGCAAGAGGG
>JAKARG010000458.1 GCA_021819345.1 Actinomycetes bacterium
GACGGGGTGTTCCCCCACCTGCGCGCCCTGTCCGAGCCTGAGGAGCTCGCAGAGGAGCGCCGGCTCGCCTACGTGGGCATCACGCGGGCGAAGGATCGGCTGTACCTCTGCAGTGCCTGGTCGCGGAGCCTGTGGGGCCAGACGCAGTTCAACGCGCCGAGCCGCTTCCTCGACGAGATCCCCTCGGGCCTGATCAGGCCAGCCGGCGGCGCGCGTCGCCACGGGCGGCGCTCGTCGTCGGGCAGGCAGGAGCCCTGGTCCGGGCTCGCCGAGACGGGTCGCGGCCGGCACCGGGAGCACCTCGTCGAGTCGGCTCTTCGAGGAGGGGGTTCGTCGCCGGTGAGGGGTACCGGCGCCGAAGCGCTCGGCCTGCAGACCGGCGAGACGGTGGTGCATGCCAAGTGGGGAGAGGGAATCGTTCTCGACCTCCGGGGCGAGGGGGAGCGTGCGGAGGCGACGGTGCGCTTCCCTGGCGTCGGTGACAAGCACCTCCTGCTCCACCTCGCCCCGCTGAAGCGGGGATGACCGCCGCCGGCGTGGGGCACCGGACCGGGCCGGGCACCCGTCGTCACGCCGTTCGCTCGCTGCCGGATCGGGATCCGTGCGTATCATCGAGCCGATGCAGCGCCACTACCGGGTCGTCATGGCCAAGCCCGGGCTCGACGGCCACGACCGGGGTGCGAGGGTCATCACCCGGGCCCTGCGGGAAGCCGGCTTCGAGGTCATCTACACCGGCCTCCACCAGACCCCCGAGCAGATCTTCGAGGCGGTCGTGGAGGAAGACGCCGACGCCGTCGGGATGTCGGTGCTCTCTGGAGCCCACCTGACCCTGATGCCCCGTGTGGTCGACCTGTTGCGGGCCGGCGGGGCCGGCGACGTGCTCGTCTTCGGCGGCGGGATCATCCCCGACGCCGACATCCCGGTGCTCCTCGGGGCCGGCGTGGCAAGGATCTTCACCCCAGGAGCGCCGCTCGCCGAGATCACCGGGTGGCTCGAAGCTGCTCTCGACGACCGGGAGAGCGCCCGGGCGCGATGAGCCCCGGCACCCCGGCCCTACCCAGGAGGCACACGAGTTGGACCTGTTCGAGTACCAGGGCAAGCAGTACTTCGCCCGCTACGGCATCCCGGTCTCTGCCGGCGGCGTCGCCGACACCGTCGAGGAAGCGGTGGCGGCGGCGGAGGCCGCGGGCTACCCGGTCGTCGTCAAGGCCCAGGTGCAGGTCGGTGGTCGGGGCAAGGCCGGCGGGGTCAAGCTGGCCGCCGACGCCGCCGAGGTGCGTCTCCACGCCGCCGACATCATCGGCCTCGACATCAAGGGCCACGTGGTGCGCCGGCTCTGGGTCGAGCACGCCACCGACATCGCCGAGGAGTACTACGCGAGCTTCACCCTCGACCGGGGGGCCAAGGCCCACCTGGCGATGGTCTCCGCCCGGGGAGGGGTGGAGATCGAGACCGTGGCCGACGAGGACCCGGAGGCGATCTCCCGCCTGCACGTCGATCCGGCGACCGGCTTCGACGAGCGGCAGGCTCGTGAGCTGGTCGAGCGGGCAGGGCTCCCGGAGGTGGCGAGGGAGGGCGTGGTCGAGGTGCTCGAGAAGCTGTACCGCTGCTACGAGGAGGGGGACGCGGACCTGGTCGAGATCAACCCGCTCGTCCTCACCCCCGACGGTCGGGTCCATGCGCTCGACGCCAAGGTGACCCTCGACGACAACGCTGCGTTCCGTCACCCGGAGTGGGACGCCTTCCGCGACATCGACGAGCTCGACGAGCGCGAGCGCCTGGCCCGGAGCAAGGGGCTGCAGTACGTCGGGCTCGACGGGACGGTCGGGATCATCGCCAATGGCGCCGGCTTGGCGATGAGCACCTGCGACGTGGTCAACCAGGTAGGCGGTTCCCCCGCCAACTTCCTCGACATCGGTGGTGGTGCCAACGCCGAGGTGATGGCCAACGCCTTGGAGGTGATCAACTCCGATCCGTTGGTGCGCTCGATCTTCATCAACATCTTCGGCGGGATCACTCGTGGCGAGGAGGTCGCCAAGGGCATCGTCGCGGCCCTGGAGAGGGTGGACATCGGCTCCCCGATGGTCGTGCGCCTCGACGGGACCAATGCCGAGGAAGGGCGGGAGATCCTGCTCGGCGTGGACCCCGGGCGCCTCGTCTCCCGACCGACCATGCTGGAGGCCGCCAGGGAAGCCGTCGCGCTGGCGGGAGGTGCACGGCGATGAGCATCTTCGCGAACGAGGAGACGAGGGTCGTCGTCCAGGGTCTCACCGGGGGTCAGGGGAGGTTCCACGGTTTGAGGAACCGGGCCTACGGCACCCGTGTCGTGGCCGGGGTCACCCCCGGCAAGGGAGGTCAGGACGTCGAGGGCATCCCGGTCTACGACACCGTCGCCGAGGCCGTGAGGGCGACGGGCGCGAACGCAAGCTTCGTCTCCGTGCCTCCCCGCTTCGCCCCCGATGCCATCTTGGAGGCAGCTCGGGCAGAGATCCCCCTGGTGGTCTGCATCACCGAGGGGATCCCGGCCCACGACGAGGCACGGGTGTTCGCCACCTTGCGCTCGCAGCACCCCGGCACCCGGCTGCTCGGGCCCAACTGCCCGGGGATCATCAGCCCGGGAAAGACCAACATCGGCATCACCGCCGGCGAGATCGCCCTGCCGGGCGGTCCGGTCGGCATCGTGAGCAGGTCGGGGACCTTGACCTACCAGGCGCTCTACGAGCTGAAGCAGCTCGGGATAGGGGTCACCACCTGTGTCGGGATCGGGGGAGACCCGGTTCCCGGGACCAACTTCGTGGACTGCCTCCTCGAGTTCGAGGCCGACCCCGAGACCGAGGCGATCGCCATGTTCGGCGAGATCGGCGGGACCGAGGAGGAGAAGGCGGCCGAGCTGATCGCCGAGGCGGTGACCAAGCCGGTGGTCGCCTACATCGCCGGTGTGACCGCGCCCCCGGGCAAGAAGATGGGCCATGCCGGAGCGATCATCTCCGGCTCCAAGGGGACCGCCCAGGCGAAGATGGAGGCGCTCTCGGCTGCCGGCGCCCACGTGGTCCAGAACCCGACCGAGGCTGGACGCAAGATGGCGGAGATCCTCGCCTCTCGATGAGCGAGCCGACCAGCTGGCCCCTCCCAGGCCCGCTCGCCGTGGTTGCCTCCCGGGGGTGAGCGCGCTCGGGGTCCGTTTCGTGCCCTCCGATCCGAGCGCTCCCCCGGCGTCGGGGCTGATCGAGGCGATGGAGTCAGAGATGCTGGC
>JAKARG010000459.1 GCA_021819345.1 Actinomycetes bacterium
GACTGTCTTCATGCTCAGCCCTTCTTCACGAACAGGTGGTAGAGCACCAGCAACACCACGATGATGATCACCGCATAGATGAGGGTGGTCATGTGGGGCTTGGGGATTGTCGGCATTTCGCTCCTTTCACGCCGCGATCGAGTTGGGAGGGGGGGCCGTCTTCTTCGCCGTCGTCTGCGAGTAGTGGTTGATCAGCCAGAGGGTCCAGAGGAGCGCCAGGATCACGCCTGCGATCGCCGTGCCGTGCTGCCCGACGCCTGCGATGACGACGAGCACGACGGCCCCGATCGCCTCGAAGAGCAGGTCCCCCCACTGCTTCTCGGCGCTCTTCCATGTGACGTTCTTGTTGTTGAACACCGCGGAGAGCGACGCGTGCGGGGTGGTGATCTCGTTCGCGACGATGAGCGCGGCCGCACCGAGCCCAATAAGCCCCTGGCCCCCGTCCATCAGGGCACCTTCGTGGACTCGACGAGATGGCCGACCTTGGACTCCGAGCCGTGCCAGCCGATGTAGATGACGATGGCGCCGAGCAGGAGCACGCCGAGGGGGAGCAGGACGTTCACGACACCTCGCCCTCGGCACGCTCGCTCGCCCCTCCGATGTTCGCCCGCTCGTCGAAGCCCCCGAGCGTGGTGGACCGCCAGTGGATGGCTTTGAGGAGAAGGAGCGATCCGATGAGCAGGATCACGGCCCAGAGCACCGGCGACAGGCGCATGTCCCAGGGCTTCGACCCCGCGACCGCGGTGACGAACTGGTTGTTCCCCGCCGTGCCGTAGCCGCCGACGCCCTCGAAGCCGAGGCCCGATGTCGGCCCCGTCCCGCCGCCGACGAACGGAGGCATGGTGGGGCTGACGTTCGGCACTCCCGTGGTCTGGGGGCCGTACGCGATGGGGCTGTAGGCGGCGGTGGTCGGGAACGTGAAGCGCTGCCCGTTGACGACGCCGGTATCAGGACCGAGCGACATGGGAACCTCCGATCAGGTGACGTAGACGAGGCTCTCGGTGCCGAGCACCGCGTACGCCTCGGACGACTGGGCGCCTGTGAACTCGACGGACCAGAGGATGCCGCCCGTGGTGAGCGTGTTCGGCAAGTTGTGGTTCGTCACCTGGCAGCGCTCGTTCGTGGCGAAGTCGAGCGGGAGCACACCCGGAGGCGGGAGTACGCCGTGCTGGCGAAGGAAGCGCCGCTGCAGCTGAGCGGGGGTGCCGGAGAAGCGGAGCAGCCCGGACCCGTACTGGAACTCGACCTTGGTCACCTTTGTGATCGCGATCGGGGCGCCCTTTGTTGTTGTGGCCTTCGGGTCGAACAGTCGCAGATAGGTGGACATGATCTGGCCGGTGTCGAGCGGAATCTCGACCTTCGCCCTCGACGCCCCTGCGATCGTGTTCAGCCGGTCCGTCTTGATCCGGTGCTGCCAGGCGTACACGACGGGGTTGACGGCGGGATTGCCGGCGTACACGCCGTGCCTGCGGAAGCTGACCGTCATCGGGCATGTCGCCGTGGTCGCCGTGTCTGTCGCGCCCGTCAGCGTGGTCGTGTGCACCGGCGCGATGTCGGTCGTGGTGGACGAGAGCAGCTGGTTGACGGTCACCTGCGGCGTGATCACGCGGGTGGTCCCCGCCATGTACTGCGGGCTCACCAGCGCAGAGTGCGGAGGGCTCACGGGCGAACCTGTGATCGACAGGTCGTAGTAGCTGTCGAACCACACCGCCGGCCCGAGCCCGAGCACGAGTACGAATGTGTCGTCCTCTGTGTACTTCCACTGCCGCGGCCAATCCAGGTTCGCCTGAGCGTTTGTCGGCGAGGGGTAGCCCGTCGCACTCCCTCCGGCAGGGAAGCCCGCGGGGTTCGCCCCTGCGATGTTGCGGATCGCCGAGCGACGGAACGGCCTGATCAGGTCGGCAATGTAGGCGTCGATGCCGCTCTCAACGTCGATGGCCGAGTACTGGTTCTGCACGAGCACCCGCAGCTGACCGAGGTAGTTCCACGGGGCGTACTTCGAGCCAACGACGGTCTGCCCGGTGCCCGCGACGAACTTCTGCTTGATCGCGATCTGCGCTTCCCAGTGCGCCACCACGTCCGTCTGGCGAAACTTCTGGATGCCGAGGACGGGCTTCGACGTGCTCGCACTCGGTGTGAAGGCAAGGTCGTAGGTGTCCTCGTACTCCTCGAACCACTGCGTTGCGCCCCCAGGGATGCCGGGCACGTTGAATGCCGAGCCAGGGGCAGGAGCTGTCGCCATCTTCTCTCCTTAGGGGTGCTGGAACAGCATTGCGGGACCGGGCCACCCTGCGGCCTTGAAGAGCCACACGAAGATCGCCGCGAGGGCCACAACGCCGACGGTGATCAGGACCAGGAAGACGATGGGGTGGTCCAGCGAGTCGACAAAATCGCCCTTCGCCACGTCAGGCCTCCTCGCGACTGGACATCGGGAGGGATCATGGGGGCGCACACCGCCCCAAGGGAACGAAGGAGGTAGGATCGCCCCGTGCTCGCCACCACCCAGGTTTGGGTACGGATCCCGCGGACAATGCTCGACGCCATCCGCGAGATGAAGGACCGCTACGGCGCACCCTCCCGCTCAGCGGTCATCGTGCGGGCCGTCGCGGTCTACCTGTCAGAGCACACCGAGTGGCAAGAGACGCCGAGTGGAGGTCTGCCGTGAGCGAGCCCTTCGTCGCCTCCCGTGAGAGGCAGTGCGAGGGGAAGCACAACTACCGGCGCAAGATCGACGCGAAGGTGGCCGCTCGCCAGACCATGAGTGCGTCGTCGCACCACACCGAGAAGCGCGGGCGCCTCATCGCGTACCGCTGCCCGTGGTGCGAGTTCTGGCACGTGGGGCACCCGCCTCGCTAGAGCTCCAGGGTGTACGGCCCCCACACGTGCCCCCGGTCGAGCTTCGTCCAGTAGTCGAAGACGTGGGGCTTCGTCGGCAGTGGTCTCGTCCCCTCGTCGGTGACCCACATGGGGCGCGGGAGGTCGCCGGGCTTGCGCACCAGGACCACCGGAGCGCCGAACTCTCCGTAGCGGGCGGCGTCCTGCTGGGCGTCGAGCGCGAACGCGTAGAGCTTGGACATGTGCTCCATGAGCTGCGGGTTGATCCCCCTCGTGCGCTGGGAGCAGTAGAGGGCGGCCAAGTCCTGCTCGGCCCCCGAGCGTGCGCAGTCCACGATCGCCCCGGTCCCCCGGCTCATGCCGTTGCCGTGAAAGAAATCGATCGTCTCATCGACCACCAAGAGTCGTGGCAT
>JAKARG010000460.1 GCA_021819345.1 Actinomycetes bacterium
CCGGGGAGCGACCGGGGAGCGCCAGGTCGCTGCGATGCTCGACCGTCTCGCCGGCGAAGGGGTAGTCGCGCTTCATGACCGGAGAATCCCTCGCCGGCGGGCGAACATCGACCATCTGGCCGTCGCCGCCTCGGGGGTGTGGGTGATCGACGCCAAACACTACCGGGGACAGGTGGCCAAGAGGGACGTGGGCGGCTGGTTCACCACGGACCTGCGTCTCTATGTCGGTCGGCGCGACTGCACCAGGCTGGTAAGGGCCATGGCCGGCCAAGTCGAAGCAGCCCGAAGCGCCCTCGGCCCCCACTGGGCGGAGGTCGCTATCCATCCACTGCTGTGCTTCGTCGGCGCCGAATGGTCGTTACTAGCCAAGCCGTTCACGCTCGAAGGGGTGACGGTCGCCTGGCCCAAAGCCACCGCCAGGTTGCTCCGCCGGCCCGGCACCCTAACGCTGCCCGAGGTCGCCCAGGTAGCAGGTCGCCTGGCCCAGAGCCTGCCGCCAGCCAGCTGAGATTTCCCTCTACCGGGTAGGTGGCGGTGGCCAGAGTCGCTCACCGGCTCGAGGCCATGCAGCACGCCTTGAACGGCCCCTCGACCCCCACCGGCACAGGTCGTTCCAGACGCGTAGATATGCGCTGCTCCCGGGCAGACAGCGGCTGTCGTTCTGGCGCGGCGTTCTGTACTCGGTACGTGACGCGAGATCGGCGATTCCGCGCTCAGGTCGGCGCCCTCCCGGCTAGGTCACGGATCGCGCAGAACGACCTGTTCGGTACGGTCCGACAACGGGCAACCCAGGCGCCGCTCGCGCTTGTCGCTGAAAGAACATGGCGCTCCGGTATGGCCATCAGCGACCGACGCTCCGACTGGGCACGGCGTCTGGCCGTTCTTATTTGGGGATCGATCTACGGGCGGCCGCCAGCCTCAGGTGAGACGGCGGGTGCTGGATGTCCATGTCCGCCTGTCGGTGATGATGGGGGGCGTGAGTGACGCCTTCCCCAGCCCAACACTCCCAGTCCCGTCTGAACCTCCCCGATGTCCCGGACGGCCGCGAGCGCCCACATCTGCGTGTAGGCCTGAGGGCCAGTACCGATGAGAACGACAACGTGTGCGTCTGGGGCTGCCAGGGCGGCTGCCGCGACGCCGCCGATCGCGCCAACGCGCCGGGGGCCGAGCTCGTTGCCGATCGCCATCGCCCGCAACATCCCCGAAGCCTCGTCGTGGACGACCACCATCTGGGCTCCCGGGTCGGCTCCGAAGCTGTCGTAGGAGCGGTACCCGAACCACGACCCGCGAAGGCGGCCCGTGGTGAAGACCAGCCGGCCGTCCCCGAGGTCGGTATGCACCCTCGGAGGCGCCACCAGCTCCCCGACGTGGTGGGCGTCGACCGCCTCGCCCATCCAGCCCACCGCGTCCGCCGCGCTCAGCAGCTCGACAACATCCTCATCGTGTAGGGTCGTCTCCACCACCACATCGTGGCTCACGCCGGGCGCGGCACCGGGGGCATTGCGGTCGTGGACGGCATGAGGTCACCCGGCGGGTCCGCCCAGTCCGTCGCAGAACGAACACCGTAAGCCGATCCCGCCCTGGCCCGCCAGGTCGTGCGGAGCCTGATCGTGCCCGGTCGCCGGCGCCTTCACATGCACAACGAGACTGCCCGACATCGTCGTGTCATCGTGGCTGCCCTCGCGGACACTCAGATCGCGGCCACAGTCTACGACGCAGCCCGGAACTATCGGACCGACGTGGCCGCCCGCGCCGCGTGCCTCGCTGCCCTTGTCGAGGACCTGGCCGACACCGGTGACGGAGGCACGGTACTTGTCATTGAGCAGGACGATTCGCTCGTGCGATCCGACCGCCACGAGCTGTACCGGCTCGTTCGTCAGGGCAGGGTCACCGACGTTCTCGAGTATCGGTATCAGCGTGCCCATGAAGAACCACTCCTCGCGCTCCCCGACGTGGTGGCGTGGTGCTGGGTCCGCTCCGGCGACTGGCGCCGGCGGATCGGGTCGATCCTAACCAGCGTTCGCCGGATCGAACCCTAGAAAAGCGCAAAGCCCGAGCGCCGCCGCCATCAGGGCGGGGTCTCGGGCTCACTTCCCGCAGCTCAGCGCAACAGGCGCCCCCAGCATAGACCGGAGCGGCCCTGGGGCCACTCGACGCCGGTCGGTGTCGGCCAGGTTGTCCCCTGGCGAGCTGGGGACGGTGGAGTTATCCACGATGACGAGTTGACGCGGGGTGCCGCAAACGTGCTGGTCAGAGACCTGTTTTCGAGGGTCCCCTGTAGTTGACCTATCCTGTAAAAAACGGGCTGCAGGGTGTCGACCGCTGAGCAGAACCCTGACCACCAGATTGACGCGCTGCTGCGCTTGGGAGTCGCCCGCGAGAACATCCACATCGACAAGGCATCCGGCGCGAAGGCATCGCGGCCCAAGCTCGACCTGGTGCTGCAGCTGCTGCGCGAGGGCGACACCCTCGAGGTCACCCGCTTGGACCGGCTGTCCCGCTCGGTGCAGCATCTGATCAACCTCGGCGCGGACCTGCGCGAGCGGAAGATCGGCCTGCACGTGATCGAGCAGGGCATCGAGACCGACACTGCCGAAGGCCGCGCCATGTTCGGCATGCTCAGCGTGTTCACCGAGTTGCAACGCGAGCTCATCATCGCCAACACCAACGACGGGCCGGCGGCCCCGGCTTACCACCGAGCGGGCCACCCTCGCCCAAGAGCTGTACGACGCGCGGGTCAAGACTGTCCAGCAGATCGCTGGCCTGTTCGGCGTGCCCCGCTCCACCGTCTACGGCCACCTCGACAAGTACACCACCGTGCCGCGCCAGCCGAAGAAGACCGCTACGAAGCTGTGGCCGTCAGCTTCCGCTCAACCGCATCGGGGCCGTGGACGGTGGTAACTCGGCCCGGCCCGGCTCGCTATCGCCGTTGGCCGTTCGGTTACTGCTCAAGGGCCGCGAACCCTGGGCGGGCCATGGGGGCGCTGTCGGCAGCCCGGAGCACTGGCACCTTCGTCGCCAATCTGGCCATGGGGTTGCTCTACAGCGTCAGCGTGTCCCTGGCGTACGGGTATGCCGCCGCGCCGGCCGCTGTGGCCGGCTTCGTGGTGCTCGGGTCGCTGCCCACCCTTCGTGCATGGCAGCGACGCCGAGACGGGCCAGGATAGAGGCATCCGGCATCGCATGTCCACCCGGTGCTCACCATGCACG
>JAKARG010000461.1 GCA_021819345.1 Actinomycetes bacterium
GGAGGTGCTCGATGCCGAGCTTCACCTCCGGGGCGGTGGGGTAGTCGAGGCCCCGCATGGGGTCCGACGGCTGGGTGGACAGCTCGGCGGCATCGAGGAAGTGGTAGGGCGTCGTCGCCGACGACTCGTAGTAGAGGCCCTCCATGGTCGTGATGCAGCCGTCGGTCCAGTACGGCAGGAGCATCAGCGCGTCCGGGGTGCCCATGTCATTGATCGCCGGCTCGTACTCGTACATCGAGCGGCCGCAGCCGTAGGTGGCGCCGATCCTCCTCATCGTCGACATGATCGAGAAGTAGGCGGTGCGCGAGGGCTTGCCGGAGGACTGGTAGCCGCTGTAGTCCCAGTTGATCCAGTCGGGAACGAAGGAGTTGTCGCTGCTCGTGATCCCCGCCCAGGTGTAGTCCCCGTTGGCGGCGACCGTGCCTCCCGGCAGGATCCGCAGCGGGTAACCGACCCAGACGAGGCCGACGAGCAAGGTGACGACCGGCACCACCCCGAGCCACCAGGACGACCCGCCGGCGGGCGCGCTCGGCAGCCGGTGCGACGCCCAGCGCAGGGCTGCTCGTGCCCGCCGGGCACTGATCGCCTCGACGGCGGCGGCCCCGACCTCGGCGAACGCGATGCCGGCGAGCAGGTACAAGCAGAGGAACCAGAAAGGCAGCGCCCGGGCGTTCCACAGCTTCCCGGCCGGGGCCGCGACGAAGACCACCGCCGTGAGCCCGCACATCAACGCGAGCCACTTGCCGATCAGGTTGGACCGGCTGAACGACAAGGTCGCCCCGACGGCGGCCAGGAGGTACAGCCACAAGTCGCCCGGGGGGAAGAGGCTCGCGATGTACGCGGTGAGCTTGCCGTAGCCCATGTTGGTCGAATAGGAGAGCTGGAGCTCGAAGGGGAGCGCCCAGAACGCGATCAACAGTCCGCTCACGATCCCGACGGTGGCCAGCCAGACGAGGCGGCGGCGACCGGGCTGCAAGGCGAGCAGCACGAGCGAGCCAGCGATGGCGAACAGCAGCGGGAGCACATGCGCCAGCCCGCAGGCGACGAGCGCGAGGGCGGCGAGGATCCTGCCCCTCCCGGTCCGCAGGCCACGGGCGACGAGCCCGCAGAACAGCAGGGCCAGCGACAGGCTGAAGCCGAAGCTGAACTCGCCGGCCATGGTCGAGGCGATGTTTCCCCCGTAGATCGTGAACTCCCGGCCGAAGAGGAACGGCAGGGATGCCACCGCCAGGCAGGCGGGACCGGGGAAGCGGATCCGCGCGAGCCGGCCGAGCGCCCAGCAGGCCACGGGGAGGCCGAGGATCCCCATCGCAGTGACCAGCTTGAAGGCCACGTCGTAGGGGATCACGTAGCTCGCCAGGGCGATCAGCCACACCGGCAGCGGGAAGTAGAAGGCGAGGGTCGGCATCCCGGCGTACCAGTCCATGCTCCAGCCGAAGAGCTTCCCCTGCGGTATGAGCACCTGCTTGACGAACGCCGGCAACCAGACCTGGGCCCCCATGTCGCCGCCCGCAGCCGTGGTGTTGCTCAGCAGCTGGCTGGGCTCGAGCTGGAGGAAGAGGAACACGACGCAGGCAGCCACCACCACGAAGGTGACCAGCGACTCGGTGGTCAGCCACGCGAAGGAGCCGGCGCCACCGCCATCACCGCTTCCCCGGGGGTCACCGTCGACGTCGGTGGCCCCCGGTGCCGCCATGGTCGCTGTCGCCCGCACCCCGACATGTTGCCGAAGGCGCGGGCTCAGTTGGTGGAGCCTGTCGTCGCCCGGGCGGGCAGCGGGTGCCACCCGCGACGGCGGGGCCGGCGCCTGGGCCCGCGCCTGGGCCGGCCCCGGGGCTGGCTCAGCGGCGACCGACGAGTGCCAGTACCGCATCGAGCCCGAGCTGGCCGTCGAGCCCCTCCCAGTAGCGCAGGTCGCACGCCGAGCAGGTCCTGAGCGAGACCTGCTCCGCACCCACCTTCATGGTGATCACGACCAGCTCACGGGTTCGGCAGCTCGGGCACTTCATGACGGCTCCTGTGCCCCCCTCGGGGCGTAGTCGGGCGCCATCCCATCGGCGCGCGCCGAGCGGGCCTGAGGCGGCGCCGTCGACTTCGTCCTCCCCGCCGAGGACGGCGGCCGTCGGCCGGCGAGCCGCGGAGCTGGCGGCCGCCGGCCGGGGAGCCCGCGGGTCGGCCAGGGAGCCAGCGGGTCAGCCGGCGAGCTTGGTCGCCGGGTTCGATCCCGGCCGGACCGGCGCAGCGGGGGTGTCGCTCTCGGCGCCCCGGCGGTCGAGCTCCGACCACCCCTTCGGGACCCGCAGGCGGCCGGCATGACCCTGGCAGAGCCCCCACTGGTCCCCTGCGGGCTCCGGGCGGTCGTGGAGCCAGACCTGGCGCGCCCCGTAGTCGTAGGTGAGCCAGGCGACGGCCCGGTTCGGGCAGCCGGGGCGGGCGCAGGAGATGGCTACCATTTGCCAGAGCGTACCGGGGCACCGAGCCGGCACCGGGGACCCGGCCCGCCAGGGTGGGTCGAGACCCGCTCTGGCTGGTTCGCGAGCTCGCTAAGGAGCTCCGGCCGCCTACCATCGTGGGTATGTCTCGCCAACCCGGGGACCTGTGGCCCGGCAACTCCAACCGCCAGAACGGCCAGGGTGGACCCGGCGGGCCCAATGGCCCGGCACCCAACAACAACTGGCGCTGGATCGTCGGGGTGGCCGTCGCCGCCCTCGTCCTGCTGGTCCTCGCCAGCCAGGTCCTGAGCCCCCACTCGACCGCTACCCAGACCTACAGCACGTTCCTCCACGAGCTCGACAGCCACCAGGTGAGCTCGGCGAGCGTCGACGCGGCCACCGGGCACATCTCCTATGTCGTCAAGGGGACGACCTACTCGACCACCGGGCCGGCCGCCAACGGGACGGCCCTCGCGAGCGACTGGGCCAAGTACACCACGGTGAGCGTGACCCAGAGCGACGGGAGCCTGCTATCGAGCCTGCTCCCCTACCTGATCTGGATCCTCCTTCTCGTCGGCTTCTTCGTCTGGATCTCCCGCCGGGCCCAGGGCCAGATGGGTGGGATCATGTCGATCGGCCGCTCCAAGGCGAAGGTGTACACCACCGAGCGGCCGAGGACCACCTTCGCCGACGTGGCCGGCTACGACGGCGTCAAGCTCGAGATCCGGGAGGTCGTCGACTTCCTCCGCTCGGCCAACCGGTTCAA
>JAKARG010000462.1 GCA_021819345.1 Actinomycetes bacterium
AGGCCCCATGATCAGGTGCTCGATCCCGGGAACCCAGATCCCGAGGTCGCTCAGCAGACCACCCTTGTCGACGATCTCCTCCCAGCCGACTGCGACCAGGTAGGTCGGGGCCAACAGCACCGCCCAAAGGGCCAAGAGGAAGAAGCGCCGACCGAGAGCGGTGGTCCGCTCGGCGAGATAGGCGAGGACCACCGCGATGCCGATCGCGCCGATGCCCGAGACCACCGAGACCACGAGCGAGTCCCCCATCCCCCGAGCGAGGCCGTCGCTCCATGCCTGGGAGAAGTTGGACAAGGTGAACCACGACGGGCCCTGGCCGAACAGGCGGGGCGAGACCGCCTGGACGAGGAAGCACAGCGAGGGCAGGACCAGGAGGACCAAGACGAGCAGGAAGATCCCGCCGTTCCACGCGTTGGAGCCGAGGCGGCGCCCGAGGCGACCGAGGACCGGCGAGCCCTCCGAGGGGACTGCCTCGCTCACCCGTTGACCACGTTGGCGGTGAACCACTGGGTGAGCGTCGTCTCCTTGTCACCCCAGTACGTGGTGTCGAGGTTCTGGATCTTCAGGCGGGAGAGGACGGGCAGCAGCGGGGCCTTGGTGACCCCGTCCATGATGGGCCATCCTCCGTAGGGGTTCACCTTCTGCATGACCTTCTGCCCGGCCGGCGAGTAAACGAAGTTCGCGAAGCGCTCCGCCTCGGCGATCTCCGCCTTCGGCGCCTTGGCGTCGATGCCGATGTCGCTCGGCAGGATGGTGGCGTCGGCGGGGTAGTCGACCCTCAGCTGCTTGTACTTCTCCCCCAGCTCGATCCCGGCGGTGTTCTGCACGATGGCCAACTTGATCTGTCCCTGGAGCAGGGCATTGATCGTCACCTTGTTGGTGGTGTAGACGTGAAGCCCATTGGCGGCGAGGCGCTTGAAGTAGGCCTCACCCTTGGAGATACCGCCCATCTGCTCCATGAGCCCGGCAACAGCGGTGTAGGTCGGCCCGGAGATGGCAGGGTTGTTCATCCCGACGTCGCCCTTCCACTTCGCCTCGGTGAGCTGGCTGAAGTTGGTGGGCGGGTGGGGGGTCTTGGAGGGTTCGTAGACGATGGCCCCGGCGATGGTGACCGCCGTCGGGATGTAGCTCTTGTCGGCCGGTACCAGCTTCCTGCCGAAGACGCCGAGTGCTCCGGTGTGGGGCTCGAAGCCCCTGACGAGAAGCCCTTGCTGGTCGAGCGACGCGTAGGCGGTGGCACCGTCGGACCAGAAGACCCCCCAGTGAGGGTTGTTCCGCTCGGCCTCGATCTTGGCGAGCAGGACCCCCGTCGAGTCGCTCACCTCCTCGGTCGGGATGCCGGTGGCCTTGGTGAAGGCCTCGGCGGTGCCCGGAAGGTAGTTCTTCCCGTTGTAGATGATGAGCGGCACCACCGAGGTCTTCTTGGCGGTGGGCGCACCGGTCGACGCAGGGGTCCTGGTGGTCGCAGCAGCCTCGGCCGTAGCGTCGGTCCTGGCCGAGGTGCCACAGGCCGCGAGGGAGGCAGCCGCCACGAGGAGGGCGCCGGCTGCCGCCGCACTGCGGCGGCGACGGGCTCCCCTTCCGAGAGGGCCCTGCAGCAGCCCGTGGGCGGCTACGGGGGCGGGGGCGTTCGAGTTCTGGTCGCTCATCACGGGCGGCGAAGCTAGAGCGGGGAGGTGGCGGGTAGTTGTCCGCCAAGTGACGTCAGAGTGAACGGAGGGCGAAGACTCGGATCCAGTGGCACTACCAGTAACTTCAGCTCCCACGATCCTGATGGCGTCCTCGATCGACTTCGTCGGCCGGGGTCGGGGGGCAGTGCTCGGGACGCTTCGCGGCGAGGTTGCTCCTCTTCCGGCGCACGACCCGTTGGTTCGCTCGAAGTCGGCGCTTCGGCAACCGGCGCGCATCGAGCGCGCTCCGAGCGGAACGGGTCACCCTCGAGGCGCTCGCTGACGGGGAGCACTGCGTTGACTTCGCTCGATGGACGACCTCGGTGCCACGCTGCACGAGCGCAGCGAACAGCTCGTAGCTCCCACCGAAGCCCCGGTCGCCGGCGGACCCGGAGAATGGCCGCTACCGGTCCGCCCGGCTTTGGGTTTCTTGCCGGCCGGCCCCGTGGGATGAACCGCAATGGGGGGTGCACCGCGACGCACCGAGCGGTGTCGGCCCCCTCGACCTCCCGACCCGACGGGATGGCGGGAGCCCTCGAAGCGACGCGACGCTCTGGAGCGAGCCGACTCATGGGGCCGGCCAGGGCGGGCACCGTGCAATTGGCGATGCCCACCATCCTTCGGCACGAGTAGGCCGGCTCTCGCCCTGAGCGAAGGGGGGACCGCCACGCACTGGCGGCCCAAAATGGAATCCTGGCCCGGAGCGCTGGTCTGGGCCCGGACTACGGGGGAGGCGAGCGAGATCCCCTCTTCCCCCGCCGCGCGACCGGGCCGACATCCAATCGAGGGAGCAACCCGGTCCCGAGCACCGGCCCTTTCGGGGACACCTGTTACGGCAACGCCAGGCGTCACGGCACTCACGCCGGCTCGACCAGCGTGAGCCGGAGCCACGGGACGCGATGGACCGGTGGTGTGGACCGCACCGGGGATCGACACTCCAACCCGCCGGAGATCCCTCGAGAGCGTGGACTGGACCTGGGTGGGCAGAACTCCAGCGGCTGCGGCCACGGCCACGCCCCCGAAAGTGACAAAGATCGCAGCTGCGAGCGCCTTGAGGGTGACAGCCCTCACCAGGAACGAACGACGTCGGCCTGAGTGGTGGCCACGTGCGACCACTCCTCGAGAGCCGGTCAGCGCTGCCACCACAAGGCCCTCGAGCGGATCGCCCGGAGGTGCGGGGCGAGCCCGAGCAGCTGCAAGTAGCGCTCCGAGCTCCTCGAACCCTTCTGGCGCCCCGGTTCCAGAGAGAAGGATCTCGGAGTCCTCGGGGTCGGTCGGGATTCCACGCATGTCGATGGTGTCGTCGCCTGAGCTACTCAATCCGTTACCGACTCCGCCTGCAGCCTCGCCGCCAGTTTGCGCAAGGCCCGGTGCTGGATGACCCTCACCGATCCGGGCGTCCTGCCCGTCACCAACGCAACCGCATCGGCACTCAACCCGGCCACCACCCGCAGGTGCACCACCTCGGCTTGCTCGGGAGTGAGACACTCCAGCATGCGCGCAGTGAAGGCATCGTCGGAGATCG
>JAKARG010000463.1 GCA_021819345.1 Actinomycetes bacterium
CGCCGGGTGTCACCCGCCACGTTCGATGTGCATGAAGGCGACACGATCCATGAGGATCTGTTCGTGAACATGCTGTCGCCCTGGTGGTCGTCGTCGGTGACGTGGTTGGTGGAATAGACGAGGTGATGGTGCTTACTCCGCCGTCACCTCGGTGACCGCGGCGCGCGCGGAGGACTCATCGACGATCGCCTTGCCCAGGGCGAAGGCGGCGACCAGGGACTGGACGGCGAGGTTGTTCACCGCGCGGGGAATGCCTCGGGACACCTGGTGGATGAGCGCCAGCGCGTCGTCGGAGAAGAGGGTGTCGGATCGCCCGGCGAGCTTCAGGTGGTGGCCCACGTAGTCGGCGGTCTCAAGGGCCTCCATGCCGGTCATCGAGTAGCGCAGGGCGATGCGCTGGTCCAAGGCGGCGAAGGCGCCGAGGCGGATCCGTCGGCGAAGGGTGGGTTGGCCGACGAGAAGGCAGGCGAAGGGTGCATGGGAGTCCATGTCGGCGTTGGTGAGCAGCCGGATCCCCTCGAGCTGCTCGGCGTCGAGCAGGTGAGCCTCGTCCAAGACGACCACTACCCGCCGGCCTCGTTCGTGCTCTTCGGTGGCGAGGGCGTCGGCGGCCTGGGGGATGAGCGAGGACCGGTGGAACCTCGGGATCCCACCCAAGGTGGTGACGATCGTCGAGTAGAGGCCTCGCACCCCAACGGTGGGGTCACCGAGGTAGATGACGCTGTGGCGGCTCTGGTCGAGGCCAGCCAGAGCGGCGCGCACGGCGACGGTCTTGCCGGCACCGACCTCGCCAGTCACTACGCCGACCACCCGCTCTTCGATGCACCAGCCAAGGCGGGCAACGGCTTCGGCGTGGGACCGATGCGCATGGAGCATGGAGGGGGCGAGCTCCTTGGCAAAGGGCATGCGGGAGAAGCCCCAGTGGGCCCGGAGGCGGTCGATGGTCACGAGATCTCCTTGTTGTCGTGGTCGGTGTCGGCGCTGTCGTGGGGATGCGACAGCTCGGAGCAGTCAAAGGTGAGCTGGGCGTAGTTGATGGAAGAGGCGAGCTCGGCGTCGCGCCGGGCGGCGAGCAGGCCCAGGTAGTCGATGCCGGTGGGGGCGGGAGCGGGTGCCGCTTCGGGCCGGGCCATTGGATGGGCGTGGCGCCGGGTCACTACGGGGATCCCCGGTCCCATGGAGCGGCCCTGGAAGCGGATCTCGACTCGGGTGAGGTCGAAGGGGTCGAAGACCGCCTCCACGCGCGCCCCCACCAAGGCGGCGTCCACTTCGAAGGTGTTCGAGTGCAGCGAGATCGTCGCGGTCTTGGTCACCTGGCGCGTCTCAGACCACAAGAAGGCCTCGTGGAGCTGCTCGGGGGTGGGCAGCGCCGGTGCCCCGGGAGCGAGCAGGCGCTTGATGGGCGCCTCGTTCGTCTCGGAGTGCACCCGCCGGTGATAGGCGGTCTCCACCCAGGCGCCGAAGCGCCGGTTGAGCTCGATCAGATCGGCTGGCAAGTTGGCCTCGATCTCGACGAGGAACTGGAGCCGGACCGTCTCGAAGAACCGCTCGATCTTCCCCCGGCCTTCAGGCTTGCCCGGCCGGGAATGGACCAGGGCGATGCCGAGGCTGGCCAGCGCACGCAGCAGTTGCTTGGAGCAGAACGCCGAGCCGTTGTCGACATAGCACCGCCGAGGCAGTCCTCGGGCCGCCAGCGCCGAGCGAAGCGCGGCCTCCAGGCGGACGGTGTCCTCCGAGTGACCCCACCGATAGCCCACGAGCGCCCGGGAGTGATCGTCGATGAAGGCGAAGAGGTAGGTCTTTCTTCCACCGATGACCGGGCCGTGCAAGGCGTCGCCGGTCCACAGGTCGCCGGGCTTCTCGGCCTCGAAGCGGGAGAAGGCGGTCGGTGGGGAACCGTCGGGCCGGGTGTTGAGGCCGAGGCGGGCAAAATGGCGCTGGAGGGTGCGGGCCGAGGGCCCGTTGCCTTCGGCGGTGCGGATGATCTCGGCCACCTGGGCGGCGGTGCGCCGGGGAACCTCGCGCTTGAGCGCCTCGGCCAGCTCGAGCAGGCGGGCCTCGGTCACCGGCACCCCGGTGCGAGGAAGCGGGGCGAGCGCCTCGAACCCGCCGCCGCGATAGGCGCGGATCCAGCGATCAAGCGTGCCGCGGGCCACCTTCATGCGCCGGCCGCCGGGCCCGGCGTGGTCGGTGGCGGCGAGGGCCCGCACGAGCACGCCGCGTTGGCGGGTGCTGAGCGCCGGATCGGCCGCCTCGCGGATCAGCGAATAGCGAAAGAGGGCGACGTCTCGTTGTGCCTCGTTCATGGGTCGGGAACCTCCTTGGTCGGTGGCACCAAAGACCCTTGCCGCTCACAGCGGCGTTGCCCAGAGTGAGCTCGTGTTGGCGAGCAGTCCGCCGCCGGTCACCACCGAAGCAAGCGACCACACCGGACGGGGCCCGAAGCGGCGGACCGCCACGATGCCGAGCACGCCGATCGCCTCCACGGCGTCGCCGAAGGGGTCTTGGCCGGCGAAGCGGTGGTCGAAGGTGGGCTCGAGGGCGTGCGCCCAGCGGGTGAAGTGCTGTCGCAGTTGCTCGGCCATGGCCGCGAACCGGCGCAGCCAGCCGCGCACCGTCGAGGCCGGACGACCAAGCCCGAGCGCCACCCGGCGGTGCCCCGCGCCTTTCGCCTTGGCTATGAGCGCCGCTCCCACCACCTGCGCGCCGTCGCGCCGGCGCACGAGGGTGTCCTCGGGCACCAAGACATGGGTCACTTTGCACGTAGGGCAGAGCGAACGGCGGAACCGGCGACGCTCGACCCTCTCAAGCTGGCGGACCTCGCGCTCTGCGCCATGACCCCACGGGCGCAAGCTGTTCCCACAGCCTGGGCAGCAAAGGCGGCCCGTCACCAAGTCCGCCTCGACTTGGGCGGCGTCAGTCCCTACGATGAGCACAGCGGAGCTCCGGCTTCGTCAGGAAGGGCCCCCTCGTGATCGCCAGATCAAGGGCGAGGGGGCTCTTGCGCGTTCAGATCCTCCTCACGCTGTCGCCAAGACCGTCACCTCAGCAAACCGCGACCGGCCCCGCCTCGTGCTCATCTCCGCTGGCGACGCCAACGTGCTCACCAACCCGTGCTCACGTCCGGTGGCGCCAGCTACGCCATTGATGGCCAACCACCGCGGCGCCTGACACCCAGGCCGCG
>JAKARG010000464.1 GCA_021819345.1 Actinomycetes bacterium
CCAAGTCGGCCTCCACCAAGTCGGCGAGCAGCAGGGCTCGGGCGACCTCGGCCTCGGGCTCGGGCACCCACACGGAGGTCTCGCCGACGGGGTAGGGGCCACCGACGTTGCCCCGCAGCTCGGTGAGGATGCCGTCTGCGCCGAGGCGGGCGGCGAGGACCCGGGCATGGAAGGGGCTCCCGACGGTCCGGACGCGGACCATCCGCGCGGTCGCTTCCGGCCTGGCGTGCTCACGGGACATCCCGACAGCACGGTAGCGTGCGCGAGGAGAGGCGATCTGCGGGAGCGTCCCGCCGCCGTGGGCAGGAGCGCATGGAACGCCGCATCTTCGGCCTGGAGAACGAGTACGGCGTCACCTGCACGCTGCGCGGCCAGCGGCGGCTGAGCCCCGACGAGGTCGCCCGCTACCTGTTCCGCAGGGTGGTGAGCTGGGGGCGGTCCTCCAACGTGTTCCTGGAGAACGGGGCACGCCTGTACCTCGACGTCGGCAGCCATCCCGAGTACGCAACCCCGGAGTGCGACTCCATCTCCGACCTGGTCGTCCACGACAAGGCGGGCGAGCGGATCCTGGAGAACCTGGTGGCCTCGGCGGAGTCGCGACTACGGGAGGAGGGCATTCGGGGGGTCATCTTCTTGTTCAAGAACAACACCGACTCGGCGGGCAACTCCTACGGCTGCCACGAGAACTACCTGACCAGCCGGCGGGACGACTTCGGCCATTACGCCGAGGTCCTGATCCCTTTCTTCGTCTCCCGCCAGATCTACGCCGGCGCCGGCAAGGTGCTCCAGACGACGCGCGGCGCGATGTTCTGCATCAGCCAGCGCGCCGAGCACATCTGGGAGGGGGTGAGCTCGGCGACGACCCGCAGCCGGCCGATCATCAACACCCGCGACGAGCCGCACGCCGACGCGGAGCGCTTCCGGCGCCTGCACGTGATCGTCGGGGACTCGAACATGAGCGAGTACGCGACCTTCCTCAAGGTGGGGGCGACGAGCATCATCCTGCGCATGCTCGAGGACCCATCGGTCGTGCTTCGCGACATGACCCTGGAGAACCCGATCCGGGCGATCCGGGAGATCAGCCACGACCCGACCTGCCGGCGCCGGGTGCGCCTCGCCAACGGCCGCGAGGCGAGCGCACTCGAGATCCAGCAGGAGTACCTGACCCGCGCCCGGCGCTACCAGGAGTCGCGAGGTCTTTCCCCCCTGGAGGACCGCGCGCTCGACATGTGGGAGCACTGCCTGGAGGGCCTGGAGAAGGACCCGCTCTCGCTCGACCGGGAGTGCGACTGGGTGATCAAGCACCGCCTGATCGAGGCCTACCGGGAGCGGGAGGGCCTGGCCCTCACCCACCCGAAGGTCGCCCTGCTCGACCTGCAGTACCACGACGTGAGCCGGGAGCGGGGCCTGTTCTACCGGCTGCAGGCGCGCGACCTGGTCGAGCGCACCTGCGACGACGCCGACATCGAGCGGGCGGTCGACGAGCCCCCCCAGACGACCCGGGCGCGCCTACGGGGGGAGTTCATCCGGCGGGCCAAGGAGCGCCGCCGGGACTTCACCGTCGACTGGGTCCACCTGAAGCTCAACGACCAGGCGCAGCGGACGGTGCTGTGCAAGGACCCCTTCAAGGCCCACGACGAGCGGGTCGACCGCCTGATCGCGTCGCTGTAGGTCGGCGCCGCCGTCGGGCGCTGCGGGCACTGCCACCCCGGGGCAGCGAGCGTCGGCCGGGGGGAAAGAGCAGCCCTTCCCCTCGGTACGCTTGGCGGCGCCGTGGACCGTCTCGAGCGCCTCGTCAACCTGGCCGCCGCGCTTCTCGACTCCGAGCGGCCGCTCACCCGGGCGGAGCTGCGGGCGCGCCTCGGTGGCTACCCGGCCGACGACGCGGCCTTCCGCCGGGGCTTCGAGCGCGACAAGGAGGCGCTGCGCCAGATCGGCCTCCCGCTCGTCGCGGTTCCCCGCGACGGCGACGGGGGCGAGGACCAGGTCGCCTACCGGATCGACCGGGAGGCCTACGAGCTCCCCGACCCGGGCCTGAGCGAAGAGGAGCTGACCGCCCTGCGCATCGCCGCCGGCGCGGTCCGCACCGGGGGGCCGTGGGCTCCGGAGGTGCCCCGTGACGCCCTGCGCAAGCTCGCCGCCGCCTCCCCCGAGCGCCCCGGGGCCGGCCCGACGGGGGGCGAGGAGCCCCGGGGTCCGGCCGGGAGGAACGGCAGCGCGCCGGAGCTGGCCGAACTGGCCGGCGGCCCCGACGTGGCGGTGGTCTTCGGGGCGCTCGCCGAGCGCCGGCGGGTCCGCTTCGGCTACCGGGGCGAGGAGCGGCTGGTCGAGCCGTGGCGGCTCTCCTACCGCCGCGGCCACTGGTACCTCGCCGGCTTCGACCACACCCGGGGGGCGAGCGGCGCGGAGCGGCTCTATCGGCTCGATCGGGTCGAGGGCACGCTGTCGGCGACCGGTCCGGCGGGGGCGTTCGAGCGGCCCGCCGCGGAGGCCTCCGGCCCGATCCCTCCCTGGCGTCTCGGCGACGGGCCGGAGGTCGAGGTGAGGGTGCTCGTGGACGCGAGCCACGCCCCCGAAGCGGTCGCCGTCGCCGGCGAGGCGGCGGTGCTGGGGCACGCCGGCGGCGGGGTGGAGCTGTCGCTGCAGGTGACGAGCCGCGAGGGCCTGCGCTCGTTCGTGCTCGGCTTCTTGGAGCACGCCGAGGTGCTCGGCCCCCCAGAGGTCCGTGACGAGCTGCGGTCCTGGCTCCAGGCGCTCGCCGGACCCGGAGGCCCTGCTGCGCCTGCCGGCCCTGCAGCGCCCGCCGGCCCCCGTGGGGGAGCGCGATGAGCCGGACCTCGGCAGGCGAACGGCTCGGACGGCTGCTCAGCATCGTCCCGTGGGTGGCGAGCCACGACGGACCGACCCTCGAGGAGGTGTGCCGGCGCTTCGAGGTCACCGAGGACGAGCTGCTGGCCGACTTGGACCTGCTTTTCCTCTGCGGCGTGCACCCCTTCACCCCAGACGCCCTGATCGAGGTGGACGTCGCCGGCGGCCGGGTGTGGATCCGCTTCGCCGACTACTTCCGCCGGCCACTGCGCCTCACCCCCGCCGAGGGGCTCGCGCTCGTCGCCGCCGGGGAGGCCCTGCTGTCGATGCCCTCGGCGGACCCCGACGGTGCGCTCGCCGGGGCGCTCG
>JAKARG010000465.1 GCA_021819345.1 Actinomycetes bacterium
CCTTCCTACGGATCAGAAGGTTGGGGGTTCGAATCCCTCCGAGCGCGCAGCAAAAGCCCAGGACAGAGGCACTATGTGTCTCGCGCCTGGCGGGATGGGTCTCAGATCTGCAACAGATCTGCAACGGAGCGTCGGGTGAGCGCAGCGCCGCGAGTGGTAGATCTGAAGCGTGGGCGCACGCGGCGGCTCTCGTCCGAGATCGAGCGGGAGTTGCGTCAGACCGGTGTCAGGACTCTGGTGGCGGCGGTCGACGGGGTCGAGGACTTGGGTCGCTGGCGGCGGGCGGCGGTGATGGCGGCGCACCGGATGGGTCATCGGGCGAGGACGTACGTCTGGGGCAGAGAGGTGGCGGTCGAGCTGGACCTGCCGGTCACCGAGGCCGAGGATCGACGCGCCGCGCAGCTGGTGGCGAACCTCCTGGGCATCCGCTCGCGCGGCTAACTTGGGCGGCCCTTGGCGGCGTCGAAGACGAGCTGGGCGACCTTCTCTGCGGCCATCCGATCGATCTGCTCGACGCTGTGCTGGTAGACGTTCTGGGTGAGCGAGGTGCTCGAGTGCCCGAGGCGCGTCGAGGCGATCTTGACGTCCACGCCGACCCTCAGCATGGCGGTCGCGTGCCAGTGACGGAGGTCATGCAGGCGACACGGTGGCAGCCCGGCTTGACGCCCAGCCCGGCTGAAGCGCTTCGTGACGTACTCGGGGATGAGAGGCCGGCCGATCTCGTCGGTGAAGACGTGACCTTGTCCTTGCCAGAAACCGGGAGCGCACGCGACCTGCTCGGCTAGCTGGCGGTGCTGTTGCTCTCGTAGGACCGCTAGGGTTCCCTCGTCGAGGCTGATCCGCCGCTGCCCGGCGGTGGTCTTGGGTGTGGCGTCGGTGGCGACCCCATGCACCATCACCCGGGCTCGTCTGACAGTCAGGAAGCCGTGCTCGAAGTCGATGTCCTCCCAGGCCAGGCCGCACAGCTCGCCGCGGCGCATGCCCGTGGTGATGGCGAGTACCCAAAGAGGATGGAGACGATCCTCGGTCGTGGTGTCGAGGAAGCGGCCGAGCTGTTCGGGGGTCCACAGCTCGTTCTTCACCGGCGGTGCGGCGCGCGGAAGGTCGTCTCGTGCGCCCTCGGCCGGGTTGCGGGCGAGGAGGCCTGCGCGCACGGCGTGGCCGAGAGCCATCGAGAGCACCCGGTGGGTAAGCGCGATGGTACGGGTGGATCGGGGTCTGCCCGCCCTGCCTGTCTCTTTGGAGAAGGCCTCGAAGAACGCCACGACCTCGCGTGGACCGAGGTTGCGCAGCCGGAGGGCGCCCAGCCGGGGGATGAGGTATGCCTCGCAGACCCAGCGGTAGTTCGCCAGGGTGGTCGGCTTGAGCCCACGCAGCTCTCTGGCGGGAAGCCACTCCTTATGCAGGTAGTCGGCCAGGGTCACCCCGCCCAGGCCAGGGTCGACAGCCTGCCCGGCCTGGACGTCGAGCAGCACCTTGGCTGCGGCACGCTCGGCCTCGCGCCGGGACCGGTATGGACCGAGCCGCCGCTGCCTGCGTCTGTCGGTGGCTGGGTCGGGGCCGATGTCGATCATCGCCCGCCACCCCTTCGCCGACTGGTAGATGTGACCGGGCACGGCTTCGAAGCCTAAGCGGCGGGGTCGTAGCCAAGCAGTGCTCGCAGCTCGCTGCTTGGGATGCGAATGGTCCGGCCGACGCGAATGACGTTGGTCGGCCACGCTCTGGCGTCGCCGGCCAGGCGCGCCTCGATCGCGCGGTAGGCGGCGGACTTCGACACTCCGAGCAGCGAAGCCGCTTCGGGGACCGTGATCGTCCCGGGGAGCGCCAATGCAGGGGAGCCGCTCTCGCTCATAGACCGATGACCTCCGTGGCTAGGACCGAGTCAGGCCCGGTCGGGGTGGTGGAGCGCTTGCGCCGGCCGATGGTGTCCTCGACGTAGCGGGAGGCGAAGGTTGAAGCTGCGACAGGAATGGGTGCCTCGTGCCGCCCTCTCTGGGCTCTGCGCCGCACCCATGCAGATAGCCCCTCGTCCCCCCTCTCTGCCAGCCAGGACGCAGGGTCGTGATCGCCCGGTAGGACGGTGACGGCGACTCTGCGACCTTGGTGCGTGGCGGCGATCGCGTGGCGGTACGCGGAGTCCCGGCCCGCGGCGTCGCCGTCGAAGCCGAGCACCGGCGGCGCCGAGTGGAGACGCAGCACGTAGGCCAGCTGCGCGGCGGACAGCTCCCGGCCGGACTGGGTGACCGGACAGAATCGGTCTGCTTGGCCGGAGCGGATCGCGGCGACGCCGATGGCCATCGCGTCGAGGGTGCCCTCGACGACCACAACCTGGCCTCGGCGCTCCGTCGGTGCTGGCAACGGTTGGTAGAGGTTGACGGACTTGTCGTAGGCGTGGGTGTGGGGCGGGTTCTTGTACTTCGCGAAGCGCTGCTGGTCACCGACGTTGCGGCCAATGAACCCCGCGATCCGGGCCTGGTCGTCGCGGACGGGGATCAGGACTCGCTGCCGGTAGAAGTCGCTGACTGGCCCGCCACCCAGGCGGCGGTGTGCGAGCCCGGCGTCGAGCAGCTCGTCGTCTCTGAATCCCTTAGATCGCAGCGAGGTCACGAGGCCGTCGGCCTTGGCTGGGGTGTGGCCCACCTCGGGGCGGTCGGTGTGAGCCTCCAGCACCCGGACGTCGATCCCTCGCTTCCGGAGGTAGTCCTCGCCTCGATAGCGAAGCGGGGAGTACGTGTAGTAGCCCCAGGCGGCGTCGAGTGCGGCGTACACCCTCTCTGGCGGCGTGCGGGCCAGGTCAGGTGCTTCAGCCTGCCTGACCAGCTCGGGCGCCCCCGAGTGGACGACGGGAGTGCGTTGCGGGCGCTCACCGGCAGACCTGGCTTGGCCGGCCCAGGCGTTGGTGAGCGGTCGGCGGTCGTCGAGGAGGCGGATCGCCTCGCGCCAGTCGACGCCTTCGGTCTGGCGAACCCACTCGACGACATCGCCTTTGGCTCCACAGCCGAAGCACGAGAAGATCCCGTCGTCGAGGTGAAGGCGCAGAGAAGGGGTGCGGTCGGGGTGGCCGTGTGAGGGCAGCGGGCAGCGCACCGTCACCGACCCTGTGGTCCGGAAGTGATCGACGCCCGTCCTGGCTGCTACCTCGGCCAGGCTGTGGCGGGCTCGCGCAGCCAGAT
>JAKARG010000466.1 GCA_021819345.1 Actinomycetes bacterium
GCGGGTAGGCGGCACGATGCGAGCGCAGCTCCGAGCGGGCGCCGAGGGCCCAGAGCCAGGCAGCGAGCACGGCAACCGCTGCCACCAACAGGACCATCACCTCCGTCGAGCTCACCTCGCCATCCTCCCACGAGGCAGTGACATCGAGCCCGGGGGCCCCGACCGAGGAGAAAGTCCTCCCCTTCCCCGGCCCCGGCCAGGGTGAGGGCCGAGGCTCCTGTGAGGGCCGAGGCTTCTGTGGTTGCCGGATCCTCCGACGCCCTCAAGGGCTCGTCAACCGCCGGCCGCTGGACGCCGATGCTCGGGTGATGGGCCCGAGTGAGACGCGCCGACCGCCGAGCCCTCCCGTGGGCCGCCAACGGACGGTGGCGCACATCGGGGCGGCAACGGACTGGTACGCCATCAAGCAGGTCCCGATCGAGGAGGTGGACCTGGCGGGGGCCCTACGCTCGGCTCGGATAGCGAGCGTCCATCGGCATCGGCCCCGAGTCCTCGAGCCGTCGGCGCTCGCCGCCGGACGGGCGAAGGGCACGCACCTCGCGGTCGGCGACGGCGGCATATGGGTGATCCAGGCCTGCCCATGGCGGTGGAGGCGCGATACGGCCAACGCCCTGCGGATCCTCGATGGCGAGGAGGCGGTCGCCGAGCTGGCTCGGGATGCCGACACGGTGGAGGAGGTGCTTGCCTCCCCAGGGATCTCACCCAACCTGGTGCGCCCGCTGCTCGTCTCGGGCTACGCCGAGGGGGCTGCGTTCGTCTACGGGCGGGTCTGGCTGGTCGGCATCGAGCGGCTCGTGGAGGTGATCGAGGCGCCCGGCTCCAGGATGTCCCTCGAGCTGCAGCGCACGGCGATCCGGCGGCTCGCCGCGTTCTGCGCCGGCGACCCCGACGACGCCCGACCCTCGCCGGGAGGTCCGTTCCCAGTCGTAGCGGGGCAGTGGAGACCGAAGCCACTGCTCGTCGCCTCCGCAGTCACCGAGGGAGCACTCGAGGACTGGATGCAGCGCCTCCACCCCGAGCAGATCGGCCCGCTCCGTCGCTCCCATCGGGGGCCGGCCCTGCTCCGGGGCGGACCAGGCACGGGCAAGACCGTCACCGCAGTCCAGCGGGCCGCCTACCTCGCCGACCGGCTGCCCGGCAAGGTGCTGCTCACCTCTCCGGTGCGAACCCTGATCGGTGCGGCACGCGCCCAGTACCGACGGCTGTCGCCCACCACGATGGAGACGGTGGAGATCGCCACGCTCCACGGCCTCGCCCTCCGTCTCCTCGCTGACCGGGGCTTGGCGTGCAACGTCGACGAGGCAGGTCTCGACGCTGCGTTCGCGCGAGCGTGGAGGCGCCTCGGTGGGCGGGGCCTCGGTGCGTGGGCGCCGCCGGAGTACTGGCGCGAAGAGATCCTCTCAGTGGTTAAGGGGCGGGGTCTGGAGAGCTTCGATGACTACCTCGGCGCCCCCCGCCCCGGCAGGGCGGTCCCGCTGCCCCTCCCCCGACGCCGGGACGTGTGGGAGCTCGGCCTGGCCTACGACGACGAGCTGGCTCGCCGGGACCTCCAGGACTGGTACGACGTCGTGCGCCTCGCCCGGGACTCGCTGCGCAAGGAGCCGCTCGAGCCCGGCTATGCCGCCGTCGTCGCCGACGACGTCGGCGACTCACCCCTTACCGGGATCCAGCTGCTGCACCTGCTGGTCGGCGACCGAGCAGACGGCCTGCTGCTGGTGGGAGACGCCACTCCGAGCCCGGCGACCCTCCGGGAGGCGGGTATCGACGTCGCCGGACGGATCAGCGTCCTGCGGGTCCCCCACCGGGACCCGGCCGCGCTCCTCGACGCCGCGCTCGGGATGGCAGGAGGCTCGGACCGGCTGGCCCAGGCCACCCCCGGCGTCGGCGAGGCCTGGCCGGAGCGACCCGGCAAGCCCGTCCGCCACGAGGTTGCCACCGACCGCGCGAGCCACGACCTCCGCCTCCTCGAGGCCCTCCGGGGAGACATCGCGGCCGGGGTGGCCCATGGGACCGTCGCCGTGCTCTGCCCGAGCCCTCGCTCGGCGTCCCGGTACCGGCGGCTGCTGGCCGACGCGGGACTGCCCGTCGCCGGCCTGGGGTCGTCCTACCCGGCTGCCGAGGCGGCGATCAGGGTCGGAACGGTCTCCGAGGCGGGGGGTCGGGAGTGGGCGGCGGTGTTCCTCCCCGCCGACGAGCCGCTCCGGAGGGTGCAGACCCTCGCTCAGCTCGAGTCGGCCCGGGCAGAGCGCTTCGCTGCGATGACCGCCGCGCGGGACCGGCTGTGGGTCGGGACCATCGAGCACCCCCCGGAGTGAGCTACCGGAAGGCCTCGGGCCCACCAGACCGATCAGGCCGGCCGGGAAGATCAGGCTGCGAGCAGCCTCACGAGCGCCCGGGTCCACACCCTGCGGGTCTGCTCGGCGCTCAGCCCTCGGACCCTGGTGCAGAGGTCCCAGGACTCGAACGACAGCAGCACTTCGACGGCGACCTCGGTGTCGGCGGCAGCCGCCTCGGGCTGGGCTCCGAGCTCCGGCTCGAGGGCAGCGGCAGCCTGCCCCCGCAGCGACGCCCGCTCCTCCTCGAGGCGGGCAGCGATGACCGGCACCTCGTGCTCGCGGAGGCGGGCCACCCGGGCCACTCCGGCGGCCAGCTCGAAGCCTGCGATGCGGGCGTGGAGCAGCCGAGACACCCTTTCCTCGAAGCTACCGCTGCCGCCCACTTCGGCGAACAGCTCGGTGGTGCGCTCGCCGACCTCGGCGATGACTGCGGCGCGCATGTCGTCCACGCCGTCGAAGTAGCGGAACACCGACCGGGCAGAGACCCCCCGATCGCTCGGTGACCTGCTCGACCGACGGGGCGACGACCCCTTCGCCGAGCAGTTCGAGGAACGCCTCGATCACCGCCTGCCGGTTGCGCCGCCGACGCTCCGAGCGTCCGTCCAGATCCTCCAAGTGTTCCACGCTACCTCCGTCGGTCTTCCCTCATCCAACCGGGACTCGGCTCCGTAGATGACGTGGTACCCGAGAAAGTACGAGAAAGGGAGAACATGTCGTCACACCGAGAAGCACCACAGATCTCGAAAGACCCGGTTGCAGACAGCACCGACCTCTACGCCTTCGTGAGCCCCGACGACCCATCCACCGTGACGATCAGC
>JAKARG010000016.1 GCA_021819345.1 Actinomycetes bacterium
ACGTCGCGCCCGGCGGCCTCGGAGAGGAACCACCGGTGCTCGAGGAACTGGTGGTAGGCCTCGGCCGGCTCGAGGCGGGCAGCGAGCTCGGGGGGGATGGCGGACACGAACGGCTCGAAGCGCTCGGTGAGCCAGCGGTGAGCGGCGATCGCCTCCGACAGCGGCCGCCCCTCCCGGCGGCCGAGCGCTGCTCGGTAGGAGCCGAGGTCGTTGAGAAGGCGGCGGGCCTGGTTCTCCTGCACCTCGATCCCGGTGAGGCGCGCCAGGCGACGGGTGTGGTGGCCCTCCTCGACCACCGACGGCCGGATCCGGATCCGCTCGTCGCCGGCGCGCACCGACAGCTCGGTGGCGTCGAAGCCGAGGCGGTTGAGCCGCCCGACCCGCTCGTCGAGCCGCCAGAGCTGGTCGGCGGCGAACTCCTCCTCCACGGTGAGCTCGTCCCACAGGGCCCGGTAGCGGGAGTCGAGGCGCTCCGCGAAGTCCACCGGGTCGGTGTGGGGCTCCAGCCGACCGGCGGCGACGAGGTCGGCCACGCCGCCGGCGATGTTGTCCAAGGCGATGTCGAGATCGGTCTCGCGCTGGCGATCCGAGAGGCGCGAGTGGTGCTCGGCGGTCTCCGAGTCGACCAGGTAGGCGGCGAGGCCGCCGGCGTCACGGCGGAACAGGGTGTTGGCGAGCGAGCAGTCGCCCCACCAGAAGCCCTCGAGGTGGAGGTGGACGAGCAGCACTGCGGCGGCATCGGTCAGCCGGCGCTGGTGCTCGATGCCGTTCTCCCGCGCGAGCAGGTAGGTGTAGGGCAGGGCGAAGTCGAGGTAGCGGGTCACCACCGCCCCCGCCAGCGGCTCCCCGTCGCGGCCCCGGCGATCGGTGACGGTGCAGATCGGCTCCACCGCCGGCACATCGGCGTCGAGCATCTGGCGCAGCATCCCGTACTCCCGCCTGGCCAGGCGGTCGGCGATCTCCTTGACCGCGAGGACCCTGCCTTCCAGCTCGACGAAGCGCACCACGTGACGGGAGGGTCCCCGGGCCATGCGCACCAGGCGCGGGTCGTTCCACGACTCGAGCGGCAGGTCCCACTCGAAGTCCAACACCTGGACATACGGCCCGCTCCGGGCGATCTGGACCTCCACGGTCCTCTCCTAGCACCCGGGCGGGCCGAGCTGCCTCATCCCCCACTCCAAGCGTTGGAAGACGGTGGCGACAGCCACTCTCGGTGCCAGAGCTGGCCCAGGCACCACCCGAGTACGGCGTCCACCCCCCAAGCGCCAACCGCCCGGGGAAGGCAACCACTCGGAAAAAGCAACCGCCCGAAGAAACAGGACAGGAGATGACCGCATAGAGCTGCGAGCATCCGAGCATGACCAACAACGACCACCGCCCCACCCTCCACCGCAGCTACGCGCACGCAGCGGCGATCACCGCAGGAGTGCGCCCCGACCAGCTCGGGCTCCCCACGCCGTGCCCCGGCTACGACGTCTCCACCCTGATCGACCACCTCGTAGGAGCCGGGGACCGCGCCGTAGCCCTCGGCCGGGGCGAGACGCCGAGCGGGGAGGAGTTCCCCCACGTCGAGCTGGAAGCCGCTCCCGGTCGGCTCCGGGCAGCCGGCGAGGAGTCGGCCTCCGCCTGGGCCGACGACGCCACCCTGGAGCGGACCGTCACGATGCCCTGGGGCGAGACCTACACCGGCGCCAACCTCGTCGACATGTACCTCGGCGAGCTGGCCGCCCACGCCTGGGACCTGGCGCGCGCCACCGGCCAGCTCGAGCGCATCGACGGGTCCCTCGGCACCCCGGCGCTGGAGGCTGCTCGGGCGATGCTGAAGCCGGAGTACCGCAACCTCATGGGCGAGGGGAACCCCTTCGGCTCCGAGGTCGAGGCACCGGCCGGCGCCACCGACTACGAGCTGTTCGTGGCCTTCATGGGCCGCGACCCCCGCTGAGGGGAGCGCCGCGGACGGGCCGGCGAGCCCCCGGCCCGGGGCGCAGCGGCGAGGCCGGTACCCTGGGTGCCGCCGTGTCCCCCCGCGCGGCGCCTCCTCTTTCCCCCAGAAGGTCTCATGAAGCGCGCAGATCTCCGCAACGTCGCCATCGTCGCCCACGTCGACCACGGCAAGACCACCCTCGTGGACGCGATGCTACGCCAGTCCGGCATGTTCGGCGCCCACACCCAGCTCGCGGAGCGGGTGATGGACAACACCGACCTGGAGCGGGAGAAGGGCATCACCATCCTCGCCAAGAACACCGCCGTGCGCTACGGGGACCTCACGATCAACATCGTCGACACCCCCGGCCACGCGGACTTCGGCGGGGAGGTGGAGCGCGGCCTCACGATGGTCGACGGGGTGCTGCTGCTGGTCGACGCCAGCGAGGGACCGCTCCCCCAGACCCGCTTCGTGCTGCGCAAGACCCTCGAGGCGCGCCTGCCGGTGATCCTCGTGGTCAACAAGATCGACCGGCCCGACGCCCGCCCTGGCGAGGTCCTCGACGCGGTCTACGAGCTGTTCTTGGACCTCGGCGCCGACGAGACCCAGATCGAGTTCCCCATCGTCTACTGCAACGCCCGGGCTGGCAAGGCGGCGATGGACCCGGGCTCGGTGGAGCTGAGCCCCGACCTGAAGGTGCTGCTCGACCTGCTCGTCGAGTCGATCCCTGCCCCCGAGCACGAGCCCGGGCACCCCTTCCAGGCTCTCGTCACCAACCTCGACGCCTCGCCCTACGTCGGGCGCCTGGCGCTGTGCCGGGTGCGCAACGGCCGGGTCCGCAAGGGCGACAGCGTCGCGTGGTGCCGCCACGACGGGTCGGTCGAGCGGGTCCGGATCTCCGAGCTGTACCTGACCGAGGCGCTCGACCGGGTCGACGCCGGGCCGGAGGGGGCCGGACCGGGCGACATCATCGCCGTCGCCGGTATCCCAGAGATCATGATCGGCGACACCCTCGCCGACCCCGACGACCCGCGGCCGCTGCCGGTGATCCACATCGACGAGCCGAGCCTCGGCATGACCCTCGGGGTCAACACCTCTCCCCTCGCCGGCCGCGAGGGCAAGAAGCTCACCGCCCGGCTGATCAAGGGCCGCCTCGACGCCGAGCTGGTGGGCAACGTGTCGATCCGGGTCCTGCCCACCGACCGCCCCGACACCTGGGAGGTGCAAGGGCGCGGCGAGCTGGCCCTCGCCGTGCTCGTCGAGATCATGCGCCGGGAGGGCTTCGAGCTCACCGTCGGCAAGCCCCAGGTGCTGACCCGGGAGATCGACGGGAAGCGCCACGAGCCGATGGAACGGGTGAGCGTCGACATCCCCGAGGACTACCTGGGGGTGGTCACCCAGCTGCTGTCCATGCGCAAGGGGCGGATGGAGACCATGACCAACCATGGCACCGGGTGGTGCCGGATGGACTGGCTGGTGCCCTCCCGGGGGCTCATCGGCTTCCGCACGGAGTTCCTCACCGAGACGCGCGGCACCGGCCAGCTCCACCACGTCTTCGACCGCTACGAGCCCTGGCTGGGAGAGCTGCGCACCCGACCCAACGGCTCGATGGTCGCCGACCGCCCGGGGGCCTGCACCGCCTACGCCCTCGCCAACCTCCAAGAACGCGGATCGCTGTTCGTCGGGCCCGGGACCGAGGTCTACGAGGGGATGATCGTCGGGGAGAACGCCCGCTCCGAGGACATGGACGTGAACCCGACCAAGGAGAAGAAGCTCACCAACATGCGCGCCGCGGCAGCCGACACCACCGTCGTGCTCGTCCCGCCGCGCCAGCTGTCCCTCGAGCAGGCCCTGGAACTGATCCGCGAGGACGAGAGCGTCGAGGTCACCCCCGGCAGCGTGAGACTGCGCAAGGTGGTCCTCGACGCCGCCGAGCGCGGCCGGAAGCGCGGTGCTGCCCGGGCAGCGCTGCGCTGAGCCCGGTTCGGGCTGGCCTCGGCTCGGGCTGACCTCGGCTCGGCTCCCGCCCCGCTCGGCCCGCAGACGCTCTGCGCGGCTCCGCAGACGCTCTGCGCTGCCCGGTGACGCTCTGCGCGGCTCCGCAGCGCCGGGGCTCGATCTGCGTCCCCTAGGTGCCGAAGAGGTGAGAGAATGTAGCCGGGTCGAGAAGGACGGTGGTCGTGGCTGAGCACGCGGCAGGGAGCAGGAGGGCCCGCTGGCCCTGGTTCGTCGCAGGGGGAGTGGGAGGCCTTGCCGTGCTCGCCGGCGCAGCGCTGGCTCTCGCCCTCACCCTCGGGACCCCCCGGGTCTCGGTGTCGAGGACGTCCGGTCTCCTGGCGAAGGTGAAGGTCTCGGGGATCGGGGCCCGCCTGAGCGGACTGAAGGCGATGATCGACGGTCACCCGGTGGTCCTCGTGGCCCACGCCGGCGGGTTCGTGCCCGCCCGACCGATCGCCCAGGGCGAGGTCGTCGAGCTCCACGCAACCGCGATGTCTCCGTCGTGGCTCGGCTGGCTGGTCGGGCGGAAGGTCAGCGCCACCATGACCCTCGAGTCCCCCGCCAGTCGCCCGACCGGATCTGTGGTCCTCGCTTCGAGCTCGGGAGAGCTGCCGGTGCACTTCGACCAGCCGGTCAGCGCGATCGAGTACCGCTTCGCCGGCGGGCCGGCCCACACCGAGGAGCTGTCGCACCCCTCGGCCGTGGTCGACATCCCCGCCCCCAAGGAATCCCGCACCGGGTCGCTGGTGGTCTCCGACGCCCCGCTTCCCTGGGAGACCCCCGAGCACCCGACGTCGCTCACCTGGTTCGTCCCCCCTGCCGGCGGGGGCCCGATGGCCATCGTCTCCCCGGCACCGGGGAGCGCGAGCGCAGCGCCGGACACGCCGATCACCCTCGAGTTCTCCGAGCCGGTCCACGAGCTGCTCGGGACCTCCCTCCCGAAGGTGTCGCCGGCGGTGCCGGGGCACTGGTCCCAGACGGGCCCCAACGGCCTCCGCTTCACCCCGAGCGGCTTCGGGTTCGGTCCCGACACCCCGGTCACCGTCGACCTCGGCCGGCCGGTGAGCTTCCTCGCCCAGGGGGCGAGCACCGGGACGACCGCCGGCGCCCAGACGGCTGCTTCCACCTCGAGCGCTCCGGCTACGAGCTTTCACTTCAGCACCGGCGCTGGATCGCTGCTCCGCCTCGACCAGCTCCTCGCCGAGCTGCACTACCTGCCGTTGCGCTTCGTCCCCGCTCCCGGCGTCTCCGAGCCGACTACCCTCGCCGGCGAGATGGCCACGATCTCGCACCCTCTCGCCGGTAGCTTCACCTGGCGCTTCGCCTCCGCCCCGGCGTCGCTGCGGGCCGACTGGGCTCCGGGGGTCGCCAACGAGATGTTGAAGGGCGCCCTGATGAGCTTCGTCTCCACCCTCGGCAACTACGACGGCTACGTCGCAGTCGAGTCGAGCGTCGACCAGCTCGCCAACGGCACCACCTGGGAGGCGCTGATCAGGGACGCGCTCGCCCACCGGCTCGACCCGAGCGGCTACTCCTACGTGCACGTCGACCAGCAGAACGAGACCCTCACCCTCTGGGAGAACGGGAAGGTGGTGCTCACCTCGCCGACCAACACCGGGATCGCCGCCTCTCCGACCGCCAACGGGCTGTTCGCCGTCTACATCCGCTTCGTCGAGAACACCATGTCCGGCACCAACCCCAACGGGACCCACTACGACGACCTGGTCCACTGGATCAACTACTTCAACGGTGGCGACGCCATCCACTACTTCCCCCGTGCCGGCTACGGCTTCCCCCAGAGCCTCGGCTGCGCAGAGCTGCCCATGCCTGCCGCCGAGATCGCCTTCGACCACCTGGCGATCGGTGACCTGGTGTCGGTCACCGGCTAGTGGCCGCTAGATCGGGGCGCCGGCGGCGCATCGGCCGCCGGCCGACCGGTCTCGGGTTCGGCAACCGGTGAGCCTCGACGGGCAGGTCACCGACGAGAACCCCCCGACAGTGACCACGACCAACCTCACGAGCGAGCCCGCTGGTGGTCGGCTGGCCAGCTCCATCGTGTGGGCCCGGTCATTCCTGGTCCCGGCCGGCCCGGGCTCGCCCGACGAGGGCGGCGACGAAGCTCCCGGCCGGGTCATCCAGGCGGTGCCGCCCGGGTCCCCCCGAGCCGCTCCGGGTAGCCGAGCCGCTCTGGCCGGCCCGGAGGCTCCGGCCGCTCCAGACGGCGGGAGCGCCCCGAGCGAGAGCGCCGGCACCTGGTTCGGGCGAAAGATCGTGGTGGCGATCGTCGCCGCCGGGGTGGTCGCCCGTTTCCTTCCCGCCGGACCCCTGTGGTTCGACGAGGCGCAGAGCGTCGGCATCGCCCGGCTCCCGGTGGACCAGATCTTCGGCGCCCTCCGGGAGGACGGCTCGCCACCGCTGTACTACCTGCTCCTGCACTTCTGGATGCTGCTCGCCGGGCGATCGGCCTTCGCGGTGAGGGCCCTGTCGGGGATCTTCAGCGTCGCCACGCTCCCGCTCTTCGCACCCCTCGCCCGCCGCCTGCTCCCCGAGCGCGCCCGCTGGCCGGCGATCCTGCTCTTCGCGAGCTCCCCCTTCGCCATCCGCTTCGCCGACGAGGGGCGGATGTACTCGCTCGTGGTGCTGATCGTCGCCCTCGGCGCTCTGGCGGTGCTGAGAGCCCTCGAGGAGCCGACCCTCTGGCGCCTCCTGCCGGTCACCCTGGCGAGCGGAGCCCTGGCCCTCACCCACTACTGGGGGTTGTTCCTGCTCGCCGCGTTCGGTGCCGGTCTCGCCTGGCGCGCCTGGAGAGGCGACCGCCCCGCCGGCCGGGTCCTCGTCGCCATGCTCGCCAGCGCGGCGCTGTTCGCCCCCTGGGCCCCGAGCCTGCTGTTCCAGATCGGCCACACCGGCACTCCCTGGCAGCACGCCGGCCCGTTCGCCTCGATCGTCGCAGTGGCCGCCTGGGCGGGCGCAATCGGGACCGGGCCGGCCCAGTTCGTCGCGGTGCCCTTCGTGGGGGTACTGCTCGGCCTGGTCGTCATCGGTGCCTGGCTGCACCTCCCTGCGCGCAAGCTCGCCTGGATCGCCCTCGGGTCGGCCGCCCTCGGGGGGATCTGCAGCTTCCTGCTGCGGGCCGCCGTCGTCCCCCGCTACACCTCGATCGGGCTGGTCCCCTACCTGCTCGCGGCCGCTGCAGGCGTCGCGTCGCTGCGCCAGCCCTGGGCGCAGCGGGTGCTCGCAGCTTCGATCGCCCTCGGGCTCGTCGCCGGCGTGCTCGACGCCACCGCCCCGAGGACCCTGGCCGGCCAGGCGGCCACCCTGCTCGAGCGGGACGGCTCGCCGCAGGACATGGTCGTCTATTGCCCCGACCAGCTCGGGCCCGACGTCGGCCGGCTCCTGCCCGGCTGGTACATGCAGGAGATGTACCCGACCGGGGCCTTCCCCCTCCGGGTCGACTGGGTCGACTACGCCGCCCGCAACTGGCTCTCCTCGCCGGGCATGTTCGCCCGGGCGGCGACCCGGCAGGCCGGCGACCGCCCAGTGTGGTTGCTCGAGTCGGACAACTTCACGAGCTATTTCGGGCGCTGCCAGCAGCTCGTCGGGGACCTCGGCGCACTGCGCCCCGACCGGGTGGTGCACTACCTCGGCCGGGACCCGATGAACACCACCCAGAAGGAGTACCTGATCGAGTACCTCCCACCGCCCTGAGCCAGGCGCCGCGCCGAGCTCCGCCCGGGCCGTCCCAGGAAACACCGGGTTCACGCAGCGGTGCTAGACCGGAGCCCGATGGGGGACCTGCTGAGCGACTACCAGCCGGTGTCGGCGATGGGCCGGGCGGCCTGGGACGAGATGTTCGAGACCCCGGGCCGGCCGCGCCCGGCGGCCCGAGCGCTCTACGAGGCTCTCGGCAGCCTGACCGCAGACGACTTCGAGGCCCGCCAGGCGGCACGCGACCGCAGCTTCGAGGACCGGGGCATCACCTTCCAGCTGTCGGGGGAGGAGCGCCCCTGGCCGCTCGACCTGGTTCCCCGGATCATCGCCTTGCAGGAGTGGGAGGTCTTGGAGAAAGGCGTCGCCCAGCGGGTGCGGGCCCTCGAGGCGTTCCTCGCCGACGTGTACGGCACCGGTCACATCCTGTCGGACCGGGTGGTGCCCCGACGCCTGGTCACGACCTCGGTGCACTTCCACCGCCAGGCCTTCGGGGTCGAGCCACCGAACGGGGTCCGCATCCAGGTGGCGGGCATCGACGTCGTCCGTGACGGCAATGGGCACTTCGTGGTCCTGGAGGACAACATCCGCTGCCCCTCGGGCGTCTCCTACGTGATCGAGAACCGCCGGATGATGGCCCGGATCTTCCCGGAGCTGTTCGGCGAGCACCGGGTGCTGCCGGTGTCGACCTACCCAGCCCACCTCCTCGAGGCGCTGCGCGCCGCCGCCCCCCAGGACGTCAGCGAGCCGACGGTGGCGGTCCTCACTCCAGGGGTGCACAACTCGGCCTATTTCGAGCACTCCTTCCTCGCCCGCCAGATGGGTGTCGAGCTCGTCGAGGGCAGGGACCTCGTCTGCCGTGACGAGACGGTCTTCATGCGCACCACCGAGGGCGAGCAGCGCGTCGACGTGCTCTACCGCAGGGTCGACGACGACTTCCTCGACCCGGTGCAGTTCAGGCCCGACTCCCTCGTCGGCTGCCCGGGGCTGCTCAACGCGGCCCGCCGGGGGCGGATCACCGTCGCCAACGCCGTCGGCAACGGTGTCGCCGACGACAAGCTCGTCTACACCTACGTCCCGGACATGGTCCGCTACTACCTGGGCGAGGAGCCGATCCTGCCCAACGTGGAGACCTACCGCCTGGAGGACCCCGACCAGCTCGCGTCGGTCCTCGGACGTCTCGACCAGCTCGTGTTGAAGCCGGTGGGCGGCAGCGGCGGACATGGGATCCTGATCGGTCACCAGGCGAGCGACGAGCAGATCGCCGCCGCCCGGTTGGCAGTCACTGCCAACCCCCGCAACTGGATCGCCCAGGAGCTGGTGGCCCTCTCCACTGCTCCGACGTCGGTCGGCGACCACCTCGAGCCCCGGCACCTGGACCTCCGCCCGTTCGCGGTCAACGACGGCACCCACATCTGGGTCGTGCCCGGAGGCCTCACCCGAGTGGCCCTGCCGTCGGGGGGCCTGGTGGTCAACTCCAGCCAGGGCGGCGGCTCCAAGGACACCTGGGTGGTCGTCGACCAAGCCGGAGACGACGGTCCCGAGCCGCCTACACCGACGGTAGCGCGACCCCATCTCGTCGGCGGCACGCGCCAGGACCGTGGCCCCGAGCACGCCGGCGCCGACACCCAGCAGCAACAACAACAACAGCAGCAGCAGCACTGCCGAGGGGAAGGGCGGGCGGGGTGCTGAGCCGGATCGCCGAGAGCCTCTATTGGATCGGGCGCTACGTCGAGCGCGCCGAGGACACCGCCCGGGTCCTCGACGTCCACGTCCACCACCTCCTCGAGGCCCCGACGGCCGACGTCTCGAGCACGTGCCGGGTCCTGCTCGACTCGATGGGGACCGACACCCCCGAGGGACCCCTCGACGCCCGTCGGGTATCGGAGGTCCTGGCCCTGGAGGCAGCCAACCCGAGCTCGATCGTCTCCTCCCTCGCCGCCGCCCGCAACAACGCCCGGGGGGTGTCCGAGGCGATCTCCTCGGAGATGTGGGAGGCGCTCAATGCCACTTATATCGCATTGCCGTCCCAGGTGGGGATGGCTCGCCGCGGAGGGCTCTACGCCTTCTTCCGCTTCGTCAGGGAACGCTCGGCGGTCGTCGCCGGACTGACCGACCAGACGATGGGCCGGGACGACGCCTGGCGGTTCCTCGTGCTCGGGCGGAGCCTGGAGCGCACCGACATGCTCGCCCGCCTGATCGCAACCGGCCTCTCGGCGGCCGACGCCGGCGACGTCGACTGGGTCGTGCTCCTGCGTTCCTGCTCGGCCCACGAAGCCTTCCTGCGGACCTACTCGCGCGAGCCCGACCCACTGCTCGCGGCGGAGTTCCTGGTGCTCGACCGACTGTTCCCCCGCTCGGTGCTCTGCGCCCTCGGTGTCGCCGAGCAGTGCCTGGCCGAACTGGACCCCAAACCGAGCCGGTCCGGCCCCCACGACGAGGCCCGTCGGAGGCTCGGTCTCGTGCGTGCCGGCCTCGAGTTCCGCTCGATCGAGGACCTGATCGCCGACCTGCCCGAGCGCCTCCGCTCGGTGCAGGAAGGCTGCTCGACCGCCAACGCCGCCATCGCCGCGCGCTTCTTCCGCCACCCCGGGCCGATCGAGTGGATGCCGGAGGGCACCGGCCTCGCCGCAACCGTCGGGACGGCGCCGTGACCTGGCGGATCCGAGCCGAGCACCGGACCTGCTACAGCTACGTCGCGGATGTGACCAGCTCCTACAACGAGGCGCGGATCACCCCGCTCACCACCCTCGACCAACTGGTGCTCGACGCCACCGTCGAAGTGGTCCCCCGGGCCCGGGTGTACCGGTACCTCGACTACTGGGGCTCGGTGGTGCACGCCTTCGACCTGAGCATCCCCCACCGGCAGCTGGTCGTGACCGGTCGTTCCGTGGTGGAGACCTCCGTGCCGGCAGCACCGACCCGGGCGCTCCGCTGGGACGACCTCGACGACGACCGGCTCGCCGACGAATGGGCCGAGCTGCTCGCCGCCACCGCCGTGGTCACCCCCGATGCCCGGATCGCAGAGGTGGCCGCGCAGATCCGCGCCGACAACCCCCCTGCGCGCGCAGGGCAGGCAGCCGTCGAATGGGTGCACTCACACGTCTCCTACGTCCCGGGCACCACCGGGGTGCACACTTCGGCCGCCGAGGTGCTCTCCGGCGGGAAGGGGGTCTGCCAGGACTTCGCCCATCTCACCCTGGCGCTGGCCCGGGCCATGGGGATCCCCGGCCGCTACTGCTCGGGTTACCTCCACCCCAACCCCGACGCCGGGATCGGCCACCCGGTCGCCGGCCAGAGCCACGCCTGGGTCGAGCTCTGGTGCGGGGGATGGCAGGGCTTCGACCCGACCATCGGCTGGCCGATCGGGGAGCGCCACGTCCTGGTCGCCCGGGGTCGGGACTACCACGACGTGAGCCCGCTGAAGGGGGTCTTCCACGGAGGTCCGACCGCCTCCTTGGAGGTGGCCGTGGAGCTCACCCGCCTCGCCTGAGACCACCGCCGCCCAGACCACGCTCTACCGGACAGACCACGGTGTGCCAGACCCCGAGGGTCAGACCCCGGTGTAGGAGACCACCCGCAGACCTTCCGGCACGAAGAGGCGGGGACCCGAGACCGACAGGCCGGGGAAGGAGGTCGCCACCGGGGAGGTGCCGGCGGTGAAGACCCGCTCTCCGTCCCCGATCCGCAACCCGAGCAACTGGTCCTCCCGGGTCACGTCCCACACGACCCCTCCGGCCACCACCGGTGGCCCCGCCTGGACTCCCCTCGCTCGCCAGAGGATCCTCAGGCCGGCCCGCCTGTGGGCGCCCGGAGGCGTGACACCCACGGCGACCAGCTGGTCGAAGCAGGAGACGATCACGGTGTCGCCGACCACTGCGTCCCCGCCGAAGGCTCCGTCGCCGAGGTCGACCGAGGCCAGCTGCCCTCCGGTGCCACCCAGGCGGCCGGCACGCAACAGGTAGCCGATCCCCTGCTTGCCGGCTTGGAACAGCAGCCCGCCCGGCAGCACCGCCGGCGACGTCGAGCCGAGGTCCTCGTCGTCTGCGGACAGGGTCTCGAAATCGCTCGGGGTGAAACGGCCGAGGAGGTCGAGGTCCGCTCCGAGGCGCAGGACGCTGTCGGAGTCGTCTACCACGCTGTAGGGCGTCCCGTTCCCGGTAGCCACGAACAAGCTGCCCGCGGAGACCACCGGACCCGGAGGTGCCCAGATCGCGCCCTCACGCTCGGTCGCGGTGGTGAAGCTGGCCAGCGGGCCACGGCCCGACTCGGGCACCGACGCCACCCGGCCCTTGTAGTCCGAGCAGTCGCCGTAGAGGCCGCCGAAGGCGACGTAGACCCTTCCGTCGAGCAGGGCCAGGGCGGCGCGTTGCTGCTGGGCGCGCGGGTCGCTGCCGGGGACGTCGATCCCCCGGTGCCAGGCGACGGTGCCGTCGGCGATGCGGAGCGCCCAGAGGGTGTGGTGGTAGCCGCCGGACGCGCTGAAGGTGGTCACGAAGACCAGGCCGGCCGCCGGGTCGGCCACGGGAGTACCGGTGATCCCCGACGGCAGGATGTTCCCGCACGGCAGGCCGCCGGTGACCGGTGCGCCGAGCTGGCGACGCCAGAGGACCCGACCAGTGCCCGAGGCGAGGGCATAGAAGGTGTCGTCCTCGGTGGCGACGAGCACCTTCTGGCCCACCACCAGCGGCTCGGCGTAGACCGCCCCGTCGACCGCCGTGGTCCAGGAGAGCCGGAGACCCCCTCGATAGGCGGGAGCCCCGGCGGCGAGGCCGCTGCGGGTCGGACCTCCGCCGTAAGCCGGCCAGTCGAGGGCCCCGTCGGGTGCCCGATCCCCCGCCGGGGCGTTCGCCCCGCCTGCGGCCCGCCGGCCGGCGGCACGGGCCACGGGGCCGCCAGCATCGGGTCCGGGGGCTGCCGGGCTCGGTGCCGCCGTCGGGCTCGGTGCCGTCGGGCCGGGGGCTGCCGGGCCGGGGGCTGCTCGGCCTGGCGCCGCCGGGCCGAGCACAGCGGCAGCAGACCCGCCGCCGGCGGCGAGAAGACCGGAGGCCACCAGGACTAGGACGGACCGTGACGCGAGCATCCTCCGACCGTACCGAGAGCACCTCGGCTCTGCCCAACGAGATCGGACGCTCGGGCGCCGTGGCTGACTTAGGGTGGCGCCGGGCAAGCGAGGTGGCATCTCGGGATCGGAGGGAAGATGTCGTCAGCATTGCCGGCGTCAGGGTCGCCGGCGTCAGGGTCGCCAGCGTCAGCACTGCCGTCTGGGTCGCCGGAGCGGTCGGCACCGAGGGCGCGACCACCCCGGCGCTCCCTGGCGGCCGCCGGCCTCGCAGCTCTCGGCGGGGCCCTCGTCGGCGGGAGCCTCGTCGCGGCACCCCCCGATGGCGGCATCCCCCGGCCAGCCGGTGCCGACCGGCCGACCGCTGCGGCCCTGCTCGCCGCCGCGGCAACCGGAGGGGCTCCGGGCGAGCTCGCCCTCGTGAGCCGTGGGCATCTGGTGGTTATCCCGCCAGGAGGCACTGCTCGGCGGGTGGTGCCCAGCGTCGGCGCAGGCCAACCCGACGAGCTCTCCTGGTCGGAGGACGGCAGGTGGCTCGCCTTCCTCCGGGCTCCGGCCGCAGAACAGGGCTCCGCTTCCACCGAGGGGTCGCTCTGGGTCGTCGCCGCCGGTAGCGCCCACCCCCGTGAGGTGCTCCCGCAGGTCTCCCAGTTCGCCTGGGACCCACGCACCGACGTCCTCGCCGCAGCCGTCCCGACCACCTCCCCCGACGATCCCGACCCGGTGGCGTTGGTTCCCATACGCCCGAGCGGTGCCCCACTGACCGCCTCGTTCCCCTCGGGCCTCGCCGGCGCCCACGTGACGGGCATCGCCTGGTCTCCCGCCGGCACGACCCTGGCGGTGAGCGCGGACTTCTACCGGGACGACCGGGGCGAGATCGCCCTCCTCGCCGGAGCCGGCGGCGGGGCTCCCGTCCACGCCGTCGTGGTGCGCTCGGCGAGCAACGACGGTGAGGACCTCGTCGGCTGGTGGCCCTCGGGACGTGGACTGCTCTACTGGGCCGACCCGTACTTCTCCGCCTCGCTCGCCGCCGACGGCACACCCCTGGTCGCCTACGACCTCTCGACCCGCCGGGCGAGCACGCTTGCGACCATGCTCGACTACCCCGACTGGCTGGCCTGGTCCCCCGACGGTGGCTCGCTGGCGATCGTGGCCGGGGTCGGACGAACCGTCTGGGACGGTGACAAGCACCTCGTGGTCTGCCAGGTGCCACAAGGCACCTGTCACCCCGAGCCTCAGCCGGGGCGGCGAACGAGCATCGACCCCGCTTGGACCGCCGGCGGTGAGCTGCTCTGGGCGCAAGCCGCCGGCACTCCCGCAGAGACGATGGGAGCGCCGCCAGGTGTGGACACCGCGGGGGAGCCGCCCTTCGGCTGGGCAGCAGTCCAGGCCTGGGCCTCCGCGGGGAACCTGGAGGCGACCCACGCCCCCTCCGGAGAGCCGGCACCAGGGGCTGCCCTCGTCGGCGGGGCCGGCGGCGAGGAGCCGACACCTGCCGGCGCCGCCTTGCTCCTCGTCCGCCACGGCGAGCTGTGGCTACTGCCCCCCGGGTCCCGAGCACCGAGGCGCCTGAGCGGACCTCTCGGGCCATACGGGCCGGCCGAGCCCGGCTACTACGGCTACGTGCCCTGGTACCAGACCTTCGCCTGGCACGCTGCCCCCTGAGCGCCTCGACGTCGAGAGACCGTCACCCCCGGCCGCTCGCTCCAAGCGGCCAGCAGAGCGTCCGGTCGCTAGACCGGCACCCGGATCGGCAGGACCCGGGGACCCCGGATCTGGCCCGCCGACCAGGTGACCGCAGCGGGATCGGCGAGCTCGAAGTCGGGCCAGCGGGCGAGCCACTCCTCGAGGGCCACCCGCAGCTCCATGCGAGCGAGGTTGCTCCCGAGGCAGCGGTGGATGCCGAGGCCGAAGGAGGCATGACGGTTGACCTGCCGGTCGAGCACCACCCGATCGGCGTCGGCAAAGACCTCGGGATCGCGGTTGGCCGCCGGGAACGGGAGCAGCAGCCAGTCCCCCTCGCGGAGCTGGCGCCCGCCGAGCTCGACGTCCTCGGACACGAGACGGGCCATGGTCACCGGCGCGTACGCCCTGAGCAGCTCCTCGACGGCGGTGCCCATGAGCCCGGGCTCGGATCCGAGGCGGCGCCGGTCCTCGGGGTGGCTGGCGAGGTGCCAGAGCGAGGAGCCGATGGCCGACCAGGTGGTGTCGATGCCGGCGATGAGCAACAGCACCATCGTGCCGCGCACATGGTCGGGGTGCAGCCGCTGGCCGTCGAGCTCGGCTTCGAGCAGAAAGCTCGTGAGGTCGTCGCGGGGCTCCGCCAGGTGCTCGGCGATCCGTGCGTCCATGTACTTGTCCATCACCGCTTCGTCTGCTCGGGCCTGGCGCTCCTCGGGAGAGTCGTCCACGTCCTCGAGCACCCCGCTGATGAAGGAGCGGAAGACCTCGGCGTCCTCCTCGGGGAACCCGAGCATCCTCACGATGACCCGCAGCGGGATGTGACGGGCGAAGTCGAGCGAGGCGTCGACGACGCCGCCCCCCTCACCGCCGGCAGCCGGGGCAGATGCGTCCAGCAGCTCCCGGCAAAGGCTTCGCGTGTAGTCCTCCAGTGCTGCGACCGCCCGCGGCGAGAAGGCCGGCAGCAACATCCTCCGGGCGAGGGCGTGGAAGGGGGGGTCGGAGGTGATCGGCGGGGCGAGCCCGATGGGCGCCGGCAGGTCGCGCGGCCCGGGTCGTATCTCGCTCATCACGACGCTTCGCGACGAGAAGTGCTCGGTGTCGTAGGCGACTGCGGCGACGTCGGCGTGGCGGACCGGGAGCCAGGCGCCACCGTAGCGATCGGTGTGCGCGACCGGGCAGCGCTGCCTCAGGTCCTCCCAGATCGAGTAGGGGTCGGCCACCCAGGCCGGGTCGGTGTGGTCGAAGTCGCTGGCGAAGTCCACAACCGCTGCACGCTTGGCGCTCATTGCACCCCCTTCGGGTTTCCACTGTTCATCTTGCCAGCCCGCCGGCTGCCCGGGCGTACAGCGAGCCCGGGCGTACAGAGAGACTGCCGCCTGGCTGCCGGGGCGTGCCTCGGGTCAGTTGAGCGAGGGGTCCGGGGGGTAGCGCGCGACCAGGGCCAGCTCCCCTCCCTGGCGGAGCAGGACCCGGCTCCACAGCTCGGAGGGCTCCGGGGTGAAGGCATCCTCCGGGACCGAGTCGATGACCCACCAGCCCCCCGCGAGGAGCTCGGACTCGAGCTGCCCGCCGGACCAGCCGGCGTAGCCGACGAAGATGCGGAGCTCTCCGACGGTGTCGTCCAGGCGGTCCGCGTCGGTGTCGAGGTCGAGCGTGCCGAGATCCCCGACCACCGCCTGCCAGACGTCGTCGCCGGCCATCGCCTGCAGGGCCGCTGGCGCCGGCACCCGCGCCAGGCAGATCGCGGAGTCACGGCCCACCGGACCCCCGAGGAACATCCATGGGGGCTGCACGGCCCGGCCGGCCCACTGCGGCAGCACCGCAGCCACCTCGGTGTCGCTCGGCCGGTTGACCACCACCCCGAGAGCGCCCTGCTCACCGTGGGCGAGCAGGAGCACCACCGTCCGGTCGAAGTTGGGGTCGACCAGGCGGGGGTTGGCCACCAAGAGCTTGCCCACGAGGTTGGTTTCCGACATCGTCGCAGGTCCACAGTACCGGGAGCGAGCGCGAGCGACGGGCCCCGGCAGCCGGCAACCGGGCCGGGCACGCCCGGCGCTGCGAGCGCGTAGCTTGCGAGCCATGCGCGCCGTCACCGTCGTACCCTTGAAGGCAGGTTCGGAGAT